>NZ_QETJ01000028.1:0-45607 GCF_003105095.1 Pseudomonas sp. NDM
AGAGTGAAGAAAGGAAAGAGGAGGAGGGAGGCGGAAAGGGAGGAAAGGAAGAAAGAGAAGGAGAAGGAGGAGAGAGAAACGAGGAGAAAGGAAAGGAAAAAGGAGAAGAGGAGGGAAAGGAAGAAAAGGAGAGAGAAGAAGGAGAAAGAAAAGGAGAAAAAGGAAAGAAGGGAGAGAAGGGAGAAGAAAAAAAAAAGGGGAAAAAAGAAAGGAAAAAAGGAAAAAAAGAAGGAGAGAGAATGCTCGCGATAGCGGTTCGACAGTCACTTTTTCAGTGTCTGACATTTCGCTATCGCGAGCAGGCTCACTCCTACAGGGGATGGAGCCAGGCTTTGGATCTGGCTCCATTGTGGTCAGCCTTCGAGCTTGCTTTTCAGCAGTTCGTTCACCTGCTGCGGGTTGGCCTTGCCTTTGGAGGCTTTCATGGCCTGGCCCACGAAGAAGCCGAACATCTTGCCGCGTTTGGCTTCGTCTGCCGCGCGGTACTGTTCGACCTGTTCGGCGTTGGCTGCGAGCATTTCGTCGAGCACCGCGGAGATTGCGCCAGTGTCGGTGACCTGCTTGAGGCCGCGCTTTTCGATGATCTCGTCAGCGCTGCCTTCGCCGTTGGCCATCGCTTCGAACACCACTTTGGCGATCTTGCCGGAAATGGTGTTGTCCTTGATGCGCTGGAGCATGCCGCCCAGTTGCTCGGCGGACACTGGCGAATCCTCGATGTCCAGGCCCTGCTTGTTGAGCAGGCTGCCCAACTCGACCATCACCCAGTTCGCCGCCAGTTTCGCGTCGCCACCGATGGCCGCGACTTTCTCGAAGTAATCCGCCTGCTCACGGCTGGTGGCCAGCACGTTGGCGTCGTAGGCCGACAGACCGAACTGGCTCTGGAAGCGCTCGCGCTTTTGCGGTGGCAGTTCCGGCAAGGTCGCACGCACTTCACCGAGGAACGACTCTTCGATGACCACCGGCAGCAAGTCCGGATCGGGGAAGTAACGGTAGTCGTTGGCTTCCTCTTTCGAACGCATTGGACGGGTCTCGTCCTTGTTCGGATCGTACAGGCGAGTCTGCTGAATCACTTTGCCGCCGTCTTCGATCAGTTCGATCTGGCGCTGGATTTCGGAGTTGATCGCCTTCTCGATGAAGCGGAACGAGTTGACGTTCTTGATCTCGCAGCGGGTGCCGAATTCGACCTGGCCTTTCGGGCGCACCGAGACGTTGCAGTCGCAACGCAGCGAGCCTTCGGCCATGTTGCCGTCGCAGATGCCCAGATAACGCACGAGTGCGTGAATGGCCTTGACGTAAGCCACGGCTTCCTTGGCGCTGCGCATGTCCGGCTCGGAGACGATTTCCAGCAGCGGCGTGCCGGCACGGTTGAGGTCGATGCCGGTGGCGCCGTTGAACTCTTCGTGCAGGCTCTTGCCGGCGTCTTCTTCCAGGTGCGCGCGGGTAATGCCGACGCGTTTGACCGTGCCGTCTTCCAGGGCGATGTCCAGGTGGCCCTTGCCGACGATCGGCAATTCCATCTGGCTGATCTGGTAGCCCTTCGGCAGGTCCGGATAGAAGTAGTTCTTACGGGCGAACACGTTGTGCTGGCCGATCTCGGCGTCAATCGCCAGACCGAACATCACCGCCATGCGCACCGCTTCCTGGTTGAGCACCGGCAGCACGCCGGGCATGCCCAGGTCGATCAGGCTGGCCTGGGTGTTCGGCTCGGAACCGAAGGTGGTGGAACTACCGGAAAAGATTTTCGACCGGGTGGTGAGCTGAGTGTGAATCTCCAGCCCGATCACGACTTCCCATTGCATGTGTGTCTCCTCAGAAGCCGGTTGGGGTGCGGGTGTGCCAGTCAGTGTTGAGCTGATACTGGTGGGCAACGTTCAACAGGCGGCCTTCCTGGAAATACGGCGCGAGCAACTGCACGCCCACCGGCAGACCGTCGACAAAACCGGCCGGCATCGACAGGCCCGGCAGGCCGGCGAGGTTGGCGGTGATGGTGTAGACGTCTTCCAGATAGGCAGCGACCGGGTCGCTGTTCTTCGCGCCGAGTTTCCACGCCGGGTTCGGTGTGGTCGGGCCGAGGATGATGTCGACTTCATTGAAGGCAGCCATGAAATCGTTTTTCACCAGACGACGGATCTTCTGCGCTTTCAGGTAGTAGGCGTCGTAGTAACCGGCGGACAGCGCGTAGGCACCGACCATGATCCGGCGCTGTACTTCCGCGCCGAAGCCTTCGCCACGGGAGCGCTTGTACAGGTCGATGAGGTTTTCCGGGTTCTCGCAGCGGTGGCCGAAACGCACGCCGTCGAAACGCGACAGGTTGGAGGAGGCTTCTGCCGGGGCGATCACGTAGTACGCGGGAATCGCGTGCTGCATGTTCGGCAGGCTGATTTCCTTGATCACCGCACCGAGCTTCTGCAACTGCTGGATGCTGTTCTGGATCAGCTCGGCGATGCGCGGGTCGAGACCGGCGCTGAAGTATTCCTTCGGCACGCCGATGCGCAGGCCTTGCAGCGAATCACCGAGGCTGGCGGAGTAATCCGGCACCGGCTCATCGATGCTGGTGGAGTCGTTCGGATCGAAGCCGGCCATGCCTTGCAGCAGGATCGCGCAGTCTTCGGCCGTGCGCGCCAACGGACCGCCCTGATCGAGGCTGGACGCGTAGGCGATCATGCCCCAGCGCGAAACGCGACCGTAGGTCGGCTTCAGGCCGGTGAGGTTGGTGAACGCCGCCGGCTGACGGATCGAGCCGCCGGTGTCGGTTGCGGTGGCCGCCGGCAACAGACGCGCAGCAACCGCCGCCGCCGAACCACCGGACGAACCGCCCGGCACATGTTCCAGGTTCCACGGGTTTTTCACCGCGCCGTACCAGCTCGACTCGTTGGCCGAACCCATGGCGAATTCGTCCATGTTGGTCTTGCCCAGGGTCACGGCGCCGGCAGCGGCCAGTTTCGCGACTACGGTGGCGTCGTACGGAGCCTTGAAGTTGTCGAGCATTTTCGAGCCGCAGCTGGTGCGAATGCCCTGGGTGCAGAACAGATCCTTGTGGGCGATCGGCGCGCCGAGCAGGGCGCCGCTCTCACCGTTGGCCCGGCGTGCGTCGGCGGCTTTCGCCTGCTCGATGGCCAGGTCCTCGGTGAGGCTGATGAAGCTGTTGAGCTGCGGATCGAGCTGGGTAATACGCGCCAGCAGGACTTTGGTCAGCTCTTCGGAGGAAAACTTTTTATCGGCGAGACCGCGGGCGATCTCGGCCAGAGTCATTTGATGCATTGCAGGCTCTTTCCCTTTAGTCGATGACTTTCGGAACCAGATACAGGCCGTTTTCGACCGCTGGTGCGATGGACTGGTAGGCCTCGCGATTATTCGTCTCGGTCACCACGTCGGCGCGCAGGCGCTGACTGGCTTCCAGGGGGTGGGCCAGCGGCTCGATACCGTCGGTATCAACGGCCTGCATTTCGTCGACCAGCCCGAGAATGCTGTTGAGGGCGGAAGTAATGTGCGGAAGATCGGCATCATTGAGGCCAAGGCAGGCCAGGTGCGCGATTTTTTCCACGTCGGAGCGTTCTAGCGCCATCGGGATTCTCCAGTGGAAAACAGAACGGACGGCGTCCGTGTGTTAGATTGTCGGAACACTACCGCACTTCTACGGTCATAAGGCCGCGATTGTGGGGCTTGGTGCACAGAAAAGCGGCCAATTTAACATATTGGCGCCTTGCCCAAAATCCCTGTCGTTGTTAGAGTTTGCCGCACTTTTTTACCCACGCGTTGCCTAGGGTCCCTTTCCCATGTTCAAGAAACTGCGTGGCATGTTTTCCAGCGATCTTTCCATTGACCTGGGCACTGCCAACACCCTTATTTACGTGCGCGAGCGCGGTATCGTCCTGAATGAGCCATCGGTTGTGGCCATTCGGACACACGGTAACCAGAAAAGTGTCGTCGCTGTCGGCACCGAGGCCAAGCGCATGCTCGGCCGTACGCCGGGCAACATTGCTGCCATTCGTCCGATGAAGGATGGCGTGATCGCCGACTTCAGCGTCTGCGAAAAGATGCTGCAGTACTTTATCAACAAGGTTCACGAAAACAGTTTCCTGCAGCCCAGCCCTCGTGTGCTGATCTGCGTTCCATGCAAGTCCACCCAGGTTGAGCGTCGTGCCATCCGTGAATCGGCCCTTGGCGCCGGTGCCCGTGAAGTGTTCCTGATCGAAGAGCCGATGGCCGCTGCGATCGGTGCCGGTCTGCCGGTCGAAGAAGCGCGCGGTTCGATGGTCGTGGATATCGGTGGTGGTACCACTGAAATCGCCCTGATCTCCCTCAACGGTGTGGTTTACGCCGAATCCGTCCGTGTCGGCGGCGACCGTTTCGACGAAGCGATCATCACCTACGTGCGCCGCAACTACGGCAGCCTGATCGGTGAATCCACCGCTGAGCGCATCAAGCAGGAAATCGGTACCGCCTACCCGGGCGGCGAAGTCCGCGAAGTCGATGTTCGCGGTCGCAACCTGGCCGAAGGCGTTCCACGCGCATTCACCCTGAACTCCAACGAAGTGCTCGAGGCTCTGCAAGAGTCGCTGGCGACCATCGTTCAGGCCGTGAAAAGCGCTCTGGAACAATCGCCGCCGGAACTGGCTTCCGACATCGCCGAGCGTGGCCTGGTGCTGACCGGTGGTGGCGCGCTGCTGCGTGACCTCGACAAGTTGCTGGCCCAGGAAACCGGTCTGCCAGTGATCGTTGCCGAAGATCCGTTGACTTGCGTTGCTCGCGGCGGTGGCCGTGCATTGGAAATGATGGATAAGCACACCATGGATCTGCTTTCGAGCGAATAATCAAACGGCGTGAAAGCTACTCAGGGCTGGGAGCCTTCGGCTTTACGCGCGCAATACTGCGTTAAAAACAGGCTCGGAATGCTCATTTACAACCCGTAAACTCCGCTTCCTCGCCTGTTTTTGCCTTGTCTTGCCGTCGCTCGCTACGCTTTCACACCATTTGATGCTTCGAATGCAATACGTGGGTGAACGCACAGGCAGCACTTTGCAGTGCTGCCTGTTGGCGTTTATCTTCTGTCAGTCTTCATCCAGGCCGGTTTGATGCCGTATGAATAAACAGAACATTTGCCTGGGAGGAGCGGCTTATTAAACCGCTTTTCACCAAGGGCCCTTCGTTGGGCGTGCGCCTGTTGGTGCTGGCCGTGCTCGCGGTCGCGCTGATGGTGGTCGATGCGCGTTTCGACCTGCTCAAGCCCGCGCGCAAACAAGCGTCGCTGGTGCTCATGGACGCCTACTGGATCACTGACCTGCCCGGCCGCTTGTGGGAAGGGGTCGCCAGCCAGTTCGGCAGCCGCACCGAGCTCGTCGCCGAAAACGAAAAACTCAAGACCGAAAACCTGCTGTTGCAGGGACGCATGCAAAAGCTCGCGGCCCTGACCGAGCAGAACGTTCGGCTGCGCGAGCTGCTCAATTCCTCTGCACTGGTCAACGAAAAGGTCGAAGTGGCCGAGTTGATCGGCATGGACCCCAACCCCTTCACCCATCGCATCATCATCAACAAAGGTGAGCGCGACGGCGTGGTGCTCGGCCAACCGGTGCTCGATGCACGGGGGCTGATGGGCCAGGTGGTCGAATTGATGCCTTACACCTCGCGTGTCCTGCTGCTGACCGACACCACCCACAGCATTCCGGTGCAGGTGAACCGCAACGGTCTGCGCGCGATTGCCAGTGGCACCGGTAACCCGGAGCGCCTGGAATTGCGTCATGTCGCCGACACGGCGGACATCAAGGAAGGCGATCTGTTGGTCAGTTCCGGTCTCGGCCAGCGTTTTCCGGCCGGCTATCCGGTGGCCACGGTCAAGGAAGTCATCCACGATTCCGGCCAACCGTTTGCCATTGTCCGCGCTGTGCCGACCGCCGCCCTGAACCGCAGCCGCTACCTGCTGCTGGTGTTCAGCGACAGCCGCACCGCCGAGGAGCGCGCCAATGACGCCGCCCAAGCCCAGGAACAGCTCGACGCCCACGGTGGCGGGCCGATGTTGCCGGCCAGCGTACCGAAACCGTTGATCATGCCTGCCACGCCTTCCACCGCTACCGCCGCGCCGGCCGCCGAAGCCGCAGCACCTGCCGCCACGCCAGCCAAGCCCGCCGCGAGCAAGCCGCCCGCTGCCGCGCCGGCCGCGGCCAAGCCACCGGCCGCCAGCAAATCACCGGCGAAACCGCCAGCGACTACCGGGGGACGAGAATAATGGTCGGCGCGAAAAAATCCGCAAACGGCTGGATGATCTGGCTGACCTTCTTCGTCGGCATCCTGCTCAGCGTTTCACCGTTGCCGATCTTCATGGAAATCCTCCGCCCGCTGTGGCTGGCCTTGCTCGTGACCTTTTGGGCGCTGTACATGCCGCACACGGTCGGCATGGTCACCGCGTTCTGTCTGGGGCTGGCCGAAGATGTCCTGCAGGGCGACCTGCTTGGGCAGAACGCGCTGATCCTGACCCTGATCACGTTCCTTGTACTGTCGTTGCAGCAGCGTCTGCGCATGTTCCCGATGTGGCAACAGTGCCTGGTGATCCTGGTGATCTTCGGCCTCGCACAATTGGCGCAACTGTGGCTCAGCGCCTTGACCGGCAATCGTCAGCCAACCCTGGCGTTGGTCTTGCCGGCACTGGTCAGTGCCTTGCTCTGGCCGTGGGTGAGCTTCGCCCTGCGCGGGATGTGCCGACGCTACAGAATCTATTGAGCCGGTGAAGCAGGGCACTGAACAGGGAGATGTTTTGATGAAACTGCTTTACCTCGCCTCCGGCTCACCGCGTCGCCGTGAATTGCTCACGCAGGTCGGCGTGCAGTTCTCCGCCATCAGTGCGGATATCGACGAAACCCCGCTTCCTGATGAATCCCCTTCGGCCTATGTCGAACGCCTCGCGCGCGGCAAGGCTGAGGCCGGTCGCCGCTCGGTCGTCTCTGACCAGCCGTTCTGCGTGCTCGGCGCCGACACCGCTGTGGTGCTCGACGGCAAAATTCTTGGCAAACCGGTGGACGAAGCCGATGCATGCGCCATGCTGATGATGTTGTCCGGCAACGAACACGAAGTGCTGACGGCCATCGCCGTGCTCGAAGGCGAGCGCTGCGAGTCGCGGGTGGTGCGCAGTCGGGTGCATTTCCGCACGATCAGCCGCAGTGAGGCCGCCGCCTACTGGGCCAGTGGCGAACCGCGTGACAAGGCCGGCGGTTACGGCATTCAAGGCCTCGGTGCGGTGTTTGTCGCCGGGCTCGAAGGCAGCTATTCGGCGGTGGTCGGCCTGCCGTTGTGCGAAACCTGCGAGCTGTTGGGCCATTTCGGCATACCCTGTTGGCAAAACCTGAACACGCGCTGAGCGTCGTACGAATCCAGATGCGGCCACTATCGTGAACATGCCTGAACGAGATCCTGCCATGAGTGAAGAGATTCTGATCAACATCACGCCGATGGAGTCGCGCGTGGCGGTGGTCGAAAACGGTGTGCTGCAAGAAGTCCACGTCGAGCGCACGCAGAAACGCGGGATCGTCGGCAACATCTATAAAGGCAAGATCGTCCGTGTTCTTCCGGGCATGCAGGCGGCATTCGTCGACATCGGTCTCGATCGCGCCGCCTTCATTCACGCCGCTGAAATCTCCCTGCGCGAAGGCCCGGCGGTAGAAAGCATCAGCTCGCTTGTGCATGAAGGCCAGAGTCTGGTGGTGCAGGTCACCAAGGATCCGATCGGTTCCAAAGGCGCACGTCTGACCACGCAACTGTCGATTCCTTCGCGTTATCTGGTGTACATGCCGCGCACCGCTCACGTCGGCATTTCCCTGAAGATCGAAGACGAAGCTGAACGCGAGCGCCTCAAGCAGGTGGTGAGTGATTGCGTGGCCAAAGAGGGCATCAAGGAAGCCGGCGGCTTCATTCTGCGCACCGCCGCCGAAGGCGCGGGCGCTGATGAAATTCTCATGGACATCCGTTACCTGCGCCGGCTCTGGGACCAGATCAATGAGCAGATCAAGACCATCGCCGCGCCAAGCGTGATCTACGAAGACCTCGGCCTGGCCCTGCGCACCCTGCGTGATCTGGTCAATCCGAAGATCGAGAAGATCCGCATAGATTCCCGGGAAACCTTCCAGAAAACCACGCAGTTCGTCGCCGAACTGATGCCGGAAATCGCCGATCGTCTGGAGCACTATCCGGGTGAGCGGCCGATCTTCGATCTGTACGGAGTCGAAGACGAAATCCAGCGCGCGCTGGAGCGCAAGGTACCGCTGAAGTCTGGCGGCTATCTGGTGATCGATCCGGCGGAAGCCATGACCACCATCGACGTCAACACCGGGGCGTTCGTCGGTCACCGCAACCTCGAAGAAACCATTTTCAAGACCAACCTCGAAGCGGCTACCGCGATTGCCCGGCAGATGCGCCTGCGCAATCTCGGCGGGATCATCATCATCGACTTCATCGATATGGAAGATGAAGAGCACCAGCGTCAGGTCCTGCGCACTCTGGAGAAACAGCTGGAGCGCGATCACGCCAAGACCAACATCATCGGTATCACCGAGTTGGGCCTGGTGCAGATGACCCGCAAGCGCACCCGTGAAAGCCTTGAACAGGTGCTGTGCGAACCATGCAGCAGTTGCCAGGGACGCGGCAAACTGAAAACCGCCGAAACCATCTGTTACGAGATTTTCCGCGAGATTCTGCGCGAGGCTCGTGCCTATCAGGCCGAGGGTTACCGGGTGCTGGCCAACCAGAAAGTGGTCGATCGCCTGCTCGACGAAGAGTCCGGTAACGTCGCCGAGCTTGAAGGCTTTATCGGTCGCACCATACGCTTCCAGGTGGAAACCATGTATTCCCAGGAACAATATGACGTGGTGCTGCTCTGAAGCCCTGCAACACCTTTCATTCAACGCGGCTGGCCTCAGCTTTTCGCAGTTTTTTTGCCATGGGAGCCAACTGACATGGAGCGTCTGACACGCATACTGGCCGCACTCACCCGCTGGGGGCTGGGCCTGTGCGCGTTGGTTCTGGTGTTGTTGGCGCTATACGTCAGCCTCGGCCGCGAGCTGACGCCACTGGTGGCCGAATACCGCGCCGACATCGAAGACAAGGCCAGTGCCGCCCTCGGCATGCCCTTGCAGATCGGTGAGCTGGAAGGCAACTGGAGCGGTTTCGCGCCGATCCTGCTGGCCCATGACGTGATGGTCGGCGACGGTGCCAACGCACTGCGCCTTGATCGCGTGCGGGTAGTGCCGGATCTGTGGGCCAGTGTGTTGGCTCGCGAAGTGCGCCTCGCGCATATCGAACTCAACGGTCTGAAGATCAGCCTCAAGGAAGCCGAAGACGGCACCTGGGCGCTGGAAGGCTTGCCGGTGCAGAAGGATCAACCGTTCGATGCGGCGCAACTGTTCCAGCGCTCGCAGATGATCAGGCAGTTGTCGGTGCTCGATAGCCAGGTGACCCTGCAACCGCTCGATCATCCGCCCATGACGCTCACCTATGTCGGCCTCAATCTGCGCACCGGCGCCAGCCGTCAGCGGCTCGATGCGCGTCTGACCTTGCCCGATGGCCAGCCCGTTGCGCTGAGCCTGCGCAGCCAGCTTCGTCCCGATCAATGGCAGAACAGCGCCATCGAGGGTTACGCCAGCCTGCCGCAGAGCGACTGGTCGAAGTGGCTGCCCGAGCGGCTGACCCAGCAATGGAATTTTTCCGAGATCAAGGCCGGCGGCGAACTCTGGGTCGATTGGGCCGAAGGCGCATTGCAGAGCGCCGCGTTGCGCTTGAATGCGCCGCAAGTGACGGGCGCCTACGCCGAGCGCAAGCCAATCCAGATCAATAATCTGGCGCTCAACGCCTACTACCGCAACAGCGCCGAGGGCGTGAACGTCACCCTCGATTCACTGGCGATGAGCTTTGGCGAAACCCGCTGGGAATCCCGCGTTCAGATACAGCAGACCCGCGCCAGCGCCAAGGCTGAAGAGCTCTGGCATTTGCAGGCGGATCGCCTCGATCTGACCCCGATTACGCCGCTGCTCAATGCGCTGGGGCCGTTGCCGCAGAGTCTTGCCACGGTGGTTGAACGCTTGAAAGTGACCGGCGGCCTGCGCAATGTTCTGATGGATTTCCGTCCGACTGTCACCGACGGCAACAAATTCGGCTTCGCCGCCAACCTCGACAACGTCGGTTTTGACGCCTACCACGGTGCTCCGGCGGCGCGAAATGTCAGCGGCAGCCTCAGCGGCAATCTCGACGGCGGCGAGTTGCGCCTCGACAGCAAGGATTTCGTCCTGCACCTTGATCCGATTTTCGCCAAGCCGTGGCAATACCTGCAGGCCAATGCGCGCCTGACCTGGAAACTCGACAAGGATGGCTTCACCCTGATCGCGCCGTATCTGAAGGTGTTGGGCGAGGAGGGCAAGATTGCCGGCGACTTCCTCATCCGCCTGCACTTCGACCATAGCCAGGAAGACTACATGGACCTGCGCGTCGGTCTGGTCGACGGCGACGGTCGCTATACCGCTAAATACCTGCCGGCCGTGTTGAGCCCCGCGCTTGATGAATGGCTGCGCACGGCGATCCTCAAAGGTGCGGTGGATCAGGGCTTCTTCCAGTATCAGGGTTCGCTGAACAAGAACGCCGGTGAGGCTGACCGCAGCATCAGTCTGTTCTTCAAAGTGCACGACGCCGAACTGGCCTTTCAGCCGGGGTGGCCACATGTGAGCAAGGTCAGCGGTGACGTGTTCATCGAGGACAGCGGTGTGCGCATCTGGGCCAGTAAAGGCCAGTTGCTCGACACGCAGGTCAGCGATGTCTTCGTCAATATTCCTCATGTACCGGCCGGACAGAATTCGCATTTGTTGCTTGATGGCGCATTTGCCGGTGGCCTGGGCGATGGCTTGAAGATCCTCCAGGACGCGCCGATCGGCACTGGCGAGACCTTTGCCGGTTGGGAAGGCGTGGGCGATCTCAACGGCAAGCTCAAGCTCGATATTCCGCTGGCCAAGGGCGAGCAGCCGAAAATCCTCGTCGACTTCAAAACCGCCAATGCGCGGCTGAAACTGGCCGAACCGAAGCTGGAACTGAGCCAGCTCAAGGGCGATTTCCGCTTCGACAGTAACAAAGGCCTCAGCGGTCAGAACATTTCTGCGCGGGCCTTCGACAAACCGGTCACTGCGCAGATCTTCGCGGATGGCAGCCCCAACCAGATCAAGACTCGGGTGGCGGCGTCGGGGCAGGTCGAAGTCAAAAAGCTTACCGACTGGCTGGGCGTCACCCAACCGTTGCCGGTGTCCGGGACCCTGCCTTATCAGTTGCAGCTGAATCTTTCCGGGGCCGACAGCCAGTTGATGGTCAGCTCCAGCCTCAAAGGCGTGGCGGTGGATCTGCCGGCGCCTTTCGGCATGGCCGCCGATGTCGGGCGGGACACGGTGTTCCGCATGACCCTGCAAGGTCAGGAGCGACGCTACTGGGTCAACTACGACCAATTGGCCAATTTCACCTTCGCCGCGCCACCGAGCAATTTCGCCGATGGCCGTGGCGAGCTGTTTCTCGGCACGGGCGAAGCCGTCCTGCCGGGCGCCAAAGGCCTGCGGATTCGCGGCGTGCTGTCGGAGCTGGACGTGGCGCCGTGGCAGGATCTGGCCAATAAATACGCCGGGCAGGATCCTGGCGGTAGCGCCAAGCAACTGCTCAGCAGCGCTGACATCAAGGTCGGCAAACTGACTGCGTTCGGCACCACACTGGATCAGGCCTCGGTGCAGATCAATCGCAAGCCCGGCGCATGGAATCTCGCTCTCGACAGCCAGCAGGCCAAGGGCAGCGCCAGTCTGCCGGACGCCAAAGGCGTGCCGATCGCGGTGAATCTGCAGTACGTGAAACTGCCGGCGCCGGACCCGGCCGTGCAGGCTGACGAAAACGCGCCGGATCCACTGGCCTCTGTCGACCCGACAAAAATTCCGGCGCTGGATATCACCCTTAACCAACTGTTCCTCGGTCCCGATCTGGTCGGTGGCTGGTCGCTGAAAGTAAGGCCGACCGCCAAAGGCATCGCCCTGAACAACCTCGACATGGGGCTCAAAGGCATCCTTCTGCAAGGCAACGGCGGCTGGGAAGGCACGCCGGGTTCGACCAGCAGCTGGTACAAGGGCCGCATTGGCGGCAAGAACCTGGCTGACGTGCTCAAGGGCTGGGGCTTCGCGCCGAGCGTGACCAGCGAAGAATTCCACATGGACGTCGACGGCCGTTGGCCGGGCTCGCCGGCGTGGCTGGCGACCAAGCGTTTCTCCGGCACCCTCGACGCCTCGCTGAACAAGGGCCAGTTTGTCGAGGTCGAGGGCGGCGCTCAGGCGTTGCGGGTGTTCGGCCTGCTCAACTTCAACTCGATTGGCCGGCGTTTGCGTCTGGATTTCTCCGACCTGTTCGGCAAAGGCTTGAGCTACGACCGGGTCAAAGGTTTGCTGGTGGCGAACAATGGCGTCTACGTCACCCGTGAGCCGATTCGCCTGACCGGGCCTTCGAGCAACCTCGAGCTGGACGGCACGCTGGATCTGGTTGACGACAAGGTCGATGCGAAATTGCTGGTGACCTTGCCGGTGACCAACAATCTGCCGATTGCTGCGCTGATCGTCGGCGCACCGGCGGTAGGCGGCGCGCTATTTCTCATCGACAAACTGATCGGTGACCGCGTGGCGCGCTTCGCCAGCGTCAAGTACACCGTCAAAGGCCCATGGAAAGAGCCGAAAATCACCTTCGACAAGCCTTTTTAACTAGCAGACACTAGCCCCGTAGGAGCTGCCGAAGGCTGCGATCTCTTGATCTTGTTGTTGAAGATCAAGATCAAGATCAAGAGATCGTCCGATCGCGGCCCGAGCCTTCGGCAGCTCCTACACAGTTCTGCGTAAATTCCGAGGAGCGGCCATGTCTTTAGCGGTGATTCAAATGGTCAGCCAGAGCGACGTGCTGGCCAACCTCGCCCAGGCCCGACGCCTGCTTGAACAGGCAGCCGCCAGCGGGGCGAAACTCGCGGTGCTGCCGGAAAATTTCGCCGCCATGGGCCGTCGCGACGTGGCCGATATCGGCCGCGCCGAGGCTTTGGGCGAAGGGCCGATCCTGCCCTGGTTGAAACAGACCGCCCGCGACCTCACCTTATGGATAGTCGCCGGTACATTGCCCTTGCCACCGCTGGGCCAACCCACGGCCAAAGCCAATGCCTGCTCGCTGTTGGTCGATGAACACGGCGAGATCTTCGCGCGTTATGACAAGCTGCATCTGTTCGATGTCGATGTCGCCGACAATCGTGGCCGGTATCGTGAATCCGATGACTATGCTTATGGCGGTAATGTAGTAGTGGCGGACACGCCGGTAGGCCGCGTTGGTCTGAGCGTGTGTTACGACTTGCGCTTCCCGGAGCTGTACAGCGAATTGCGCGCCGCCGGTGCCGAGTTGATTACCGCACCGTCGGCGTTTACTGCCGTGACCGGCGCCGCGCATTGGGATGTGCTGATCCGTGCACGGGCCATCGAAACACAATGTTATGTGCTGGCGGCAGCACAGGGCGGCACCCATCCGGGGCCTCGGGAAACCTTCGGGCATGCGGCGATTGTCGACCCGTGGGGACGCGTGCTGTCCCAGCAAGATCAAGGCGAGGCGGTGTTGCTGGCCGCCCGCGACAGCGATGAACAAGCGTCCATCCGGGCGCGCATGCCGGTGACGCGTCATCGGCGGTTTTTCTCGCAGGGCGCCCAGCGGCCTGCTTCAGAACACGAATTTAAGGCGTAAACCTATGAGCGAGTTGTTGTCCTCAGTCAGTGATCACCTGTTGGCACCCGGCGGTGTCACGATCGAGAGCCTGCAAGGCGTGCTCGGCGATCTGGCCGGGCCGGGCATCGATGCCGCCGACCTGTATTTCCAGGGCCAGATCTCCGAGTCGTGGGCGCTGGAAGACGGCATCGTCAAGGAAGGCAGCTTCAACCTCGACCAAGGTGTCGGTGTACGTGCGCAGTCCGGTGAAAAAACCGGATTTGCCTACAGCAATGCGATCACCCTCGAAGCCCTCGGCGCCGCGGCCCGTGCCGCGCGCTCGATCTCCCGCGCCGGGCAAAACGGCACCGTGCAGGCGTTCACCAGCCAGGACGTCGCGCAACTGTATGCACCGGATAACCCGCTGGAAGTGCTCAGCCGCGCGGAAAAAGTCGAATTGCTCAAACGCATCGACGTCGCCACCCGCGCACTCGATCCACGCATTCAGCAGGTCAGCGTGAGCATGGCCGGCGTCTGGGAGCGGATTCTGGTTGCCTCCACCGACGGTGGTCTGGCCGCTGATGTGCGCCCATTGGTGCGCTTCAATGTCAGTGTCATCGTTGAACAGAATGGCCGGCGCGAGCGCGGCGGGCATGGCGGCGGCGGGCGTACCGATTACCGCTACTTCCTCGCCGAAGACCGCGCCATGGGCTATGCCCGCGAAGCACTGCGTCAGGCACTGGTCAATCTGGAAGCGATTCCGGCGCCGGCCGGTACCTTGCCGGTCGTGCTCGGTTCCGGCTGGTCCGGCGTGCTGCTGCACGAAGCGGTCGGTCATGGTCTGGAAGGCGATTTCAACCGCAAGGGCAGCTCCGCCTACAGCGGGCGCATGGGCGAAATGGTTGCTTCCAAACTCTGCACCATCGTCGATGACGGCACCTTGAGCGGCCGTCGCGGTTCACTGAGCGTCGACGACGAAGGCACGCCGACCGAGTGCACCACGCTGATCGAAAACGGCGTGCTCAAGGGCTACATGCAAGACAAGCTCAACGCGCGGCTGATGGGCGTGGCGCGTACCGGTAACGGTCGCCGCGAATCCTATGCGCATCTGCCGATGCCGCGCATGACCAACACCTACATGCTCGGTGGCGAAAGCGATCCGGCGGAAATCATCGCCTCGGTGAAGAAGGGCATCTATTGCGCCAACCTCGGCGGCGGTCAGGTCGACATCACCAGCGGCAAGTTCGTGTTCTCCACCAGCGAGGCGTATCTGATCGAGGACGGCAAGATCACCGCGCCGGTCAGAGGCGCGACGTTGATCGGCAACGGCCCAGAGGCGATGAGCCGGGTGTCGATGGTCGGTAACGATCTGGCGCTGGACAGCGGTGTGGGCACGTGCGGCAAGGATGGGCAGTCGGTGCCGGTGGGTGTCGGCCAGCCAACGCTGAAAATCGATGCGATCACCGTGGGTGGCACGGGCGCATAAGAACGGTGGGGCTTTCGGGTGGCGCGCAGGACGGCCACCCGGTGGCGATGATCAACGCAGGCCGCGTTGAGTCTCGTCCAGCTCCCGAATGTATTTGAAGATCTTGCGGCTCGAAGCAGGGGGTTTGTTTTGCGCAACCTCATGCTGGGCCTGACGGATCAGGGAACGCAATTGCTGGCGATCGGCGTCCGGGTACTCGACGACGAATTTCTCCAGCACGGCGTCATCGCCCGCGATCAGGCGGTCACGCCAGCGTTCCAGGTTATGGAAACGCTCGTTGTACTGGCGAGTGGAGGCATCGAGTTGATCGAGCAGAATCAGAATCGCGTCAGTGTCCTGATCGCGCATCAGTTTGCCGATGAACTGCAAATGCCGTTTACGCGCGATGTTCGCGGTGTGCTTGGGCGCATCGGCCAGTGCCCGGCGCAGAGCGTCGGTCAAGGGCAGTTTGGCGACCAGATCAGGCTTGAGTGTGGTCAGGCGCTCGCCGAGGTCAACCAGCGCATGCAGCTCGCGTTTGACCTGAGATTTGCTTTTTTCTCCCGTATCGAGGGAGTCGTCGTAAGAATCAACCATGGTGGCAGTCCGCAAAGAAACGCCGCCATGATAACCAGTCGGGGGCCGCTTGTCCGGCCCGGTCGCTCGATGACCCCAGCCGAAAGCAGAATTTGAGTGGAGATGAGCATGAGTGCAGTTCAAAGCGTCGGCCCGCAGGCATTGCCGGCACTGCAAGAACAGGTCGAGCAGATCATCGCCGAAGCCAAGCGCCAGGGCGCCAGCGCCTGTGAAGTCGCGGTGTCGCTGGAGCAGGGCCTGTCGACCTCGGTGCGTCAGCGCGAGGTCGAAACCGTTGAGTTCAATCGTGATCAGGGTTTTGGCATCACCCTGTACGTCGGCCAGCGCAAGGGCTCGGCGAGCACCTCGGCCACTGGCCCTGAGGCGATCCGTGAAACGGTCGCAGCTGCGCTGGCCATCGCCAGACACACTTCCGAAGATGAAGCCTCGGGCCTCGCCGATGCGGCACTGATGGCCAGGGATGTGCAGGATTTCGACCTGTTCCACGAGTGGGACATCACCCCGGAGCAAGCCATCGAGAAGGCCCTGCTCTGCGAGGCTGCGGCTTTCGACGCCGATGCGCGGATCAAGAACGCCGACGGCACCACCCTCAGCACCCATCAGGGTTGCCGCGTTTACGGCAACAGCCACGGTTTCATCGGCGGTTACGCGTCGACCCGGCACAGCCTGAGTTGCGTGATGATCGCTGAAGCCGAGGGCCAGATGCAGCGTGATTACTGGTACGACGTCAATCGCCAGGGCAGCTTGCTCGCCGATCCGGTGAGCATCGGCCAGCGTGCCGCGCAGCGGGCGGCCAGCCGTCTGGGCGCGCGTCCGGTGCCGACCTGTGAAGCGCCGGTGCTGTTTTCCGCGGAGCTGGCGGGTGGTCTGTTCGGCAGCTTCCTCTCGGCAGTATCCGGCGGCAGTCTGTATCGCAAATCGTCGTTTCTGGAAGGCACGCTGGGGCAGAAGCTGTTCCCGGAATGGCTGACCATCGATGAGCGTCCGCATCTGATGCGCGCCATGGGCAGTGCTTCCTACGACGGCGATGGCCTGGCGACTTACGCGAAACCGTTCGTCGAAAAGGGCGAGTTGGTCTCCTACATCCTCGGTACCTACTCCGGGCGCAAACTGGGCATGCCAAGCACCGCCAACGCGGGCGGTGTGCACAATCTTTTCGTCACCCATGGCGATGAGGATCAGGCAGCGCTGTTGAAACGCATGGGCCGAGGACTGCTGGTTACCGAGTTGATGGGCCATGGCTTGAACATGGTCACTGGCGACTACTCGCGCGGGGCGGCGGGTTTCTGGGTGGATAACGGGGAGATCCAGTTCGCCGTGCAGGAAGTGACCATCGCCGGCAATATGCGCGACATGTTCAAGCAGATTGTTGCGGTGGGTAACGACCTGGAGCTGCGCAGCAACATCCGCACCGGTTCGGTATTGATCGAGCGGATGACCGTCGCGGGCAGCTAAACCGCGATTCCGCCAAACCAAAAGGCGCGCCATCCGTTGTGGATGGCGCGCCTTTTTTATTCGCTTCGCCACAAACTCCTTGTGGGAGCGAGCCTGCTCGCGAAAGCGGTGGACCGAACAAAACATCCCAACCGGCCAGAAGCATTCGCGAGCAGGCTCGCTCCCACAAATGGGCAGCGCAAACTCGATCGCTTGTGTTGGTTCTCATTATCATCTAATAATGAATCTCATCTCCGAACGAGTCCCGGATCATGAGTTCTGCCTTGCACGAGCAGCCCTACCTCGAAAGCTGGCGCTGGATGAGCCGCCAGATCCGTTGCGCACTGGATCCTGACGAACCGCGCCTGATCGAACATTACCTCGCCGAAGGGCGCTATCTGTCCTGTTGCACAGCCACTTCGCCCTGGACCGTCGCCGAAACGTCTTTCCGTCTGCTGCTCGACACGGCCAGCGACACCGCGTTGCCGTGGCACTGGCGCAGCGTCTGTCTCGATCAAGCCTGGCGCCCGTTGCGTGACATGGAGCGCCTGTCGCTGTGCCAATGCCGCCTGCAGCGCTGGCAACGCTACACCTGGCAGCTCGCCACTTGCGAGTTGCAACCGTCGATTCCTCTTATTGATTTGCTGCAAGGACATTCGAATGACCAAGACACGTATTGAGCGCGACAGCATGGGCGAGCTGCAGGTGCCGGTCGACGCGCTCTATGGCGCGCAGACCCAGCGCGCAGTGGACAACTTCCCGATCAGCGGCAAGCCGATGCCGACGCAATTCATCCGCGCGCTGATTCTCGCCAAAGCCGCCGCGGCCCGGGCCAATGTTGAGCTGAACCAGATCAGCGTGGCCCAGGGCAAAGCCATCAGCGATGCCGCGCAAGGTCTGCTCGAAGGCGATTTCATGCAGCATTTTCCGGTGGATATCTTCCAGACCGGTTCCGGCACCAGCTCGAACATGAACGCCAACGAAGTGATCGCCACGCTGGCCAGCCGCATGCTCGGTGAGCCGGTCAATGCCTACGATCACGTCAACTGCGGGCAGAGCAGCAACGACATCATCCCGACCACCATTCACGTCAGCGCCGCGCTAGCGCTGCATGAACAACTGTTGCCGGCGCTGTTGCATCTGGTCCAGGTCATCGAGCGCAAGGCCGGACAGGTGCATCATCACGTCAAAACCGGACGCACCCATCTGATGGACGCGATGCCGGTGCGCATGAGTCAGGTGCTCAACGGCTGGGCGCAGCAGCTCAAGGCCAACGTCGCACATCTGCAGGATTTGCTGCCGAGCCTGCAATCCCTGGCGCAGGGCGGCACCGCGGTGGGTACCGGGATCAATGCGCATCCGGAATTCGCCGCGCGATTCAGTCGGCATCTGAGCCAATTGACCGACGTGCAATTCACGCCGGGCAAGGACCTGTTCGCTTTGATCGGCTCGCAGGACACCGCCGTCGCTGTCTCCGGCCAACTCAAGGCCACCGCCGTGTCGCTGATGAAAATCGCCAATGACCTGCGCTGGATGAACTCCGGCCCGCTGGCCGGCCTCGGCGAAATCGAACTCGAAGCGCTGCAGCCGGGCTCGTCGATCATGCCCGGCAAGGTCAACCCGGTGATCCCGGAAGCCACCGCCATGGTCGCCGCGCAAGTGATCGGCAACGACTCGGTGATCACCGTGGCCGGGCAATCGGGCAACTTCGAACTGAACGTGATGCTGCCGATCATCGCGCACAACCTGCTGAGCAGCATCGAACTGCTGGCCAATTCCAGTCGCCTGCTCGGTGACAAGGCGATTGCCAGCTTCAAGGTCAACGAATCGCGGTTGCAAGAAGCGTTGTCGCGCAACCCGATTCTGGTCACCGCCCTCAACCCCATCATCGGCTACCAGAAAGCCGCAGACATCGCCAAGCAGGCCTACCGGGAAAGCCGCGCGGTGATTGACGTTGCCCTGGAACACACCGACCTGTCGCGCAGCCAGCTGGAAGAGTTGCTCAACCCCGAGAAGCTCACCGCCGGCGGCGTGTAAACCCCGCAACTGCTTTGGAGGCTCACCATGGAGCACTGGAAACGCACGATCGAACGGGCCAATCGCTGCTTCATGCTGGGCGAATTGATCGACGCCCGCGAGGCTTACCTGCAAGCCCTGGCCCTGGCGCAAGTGCTGTTCGAACGCTGGGCGGATGCCGACGAAGCGGTGGCGGCCTGCGTCGTCTCGCATCACAACCTCGCCGACCTGCATCTGCGCCTGAACCAACCGGAGGAGAGCGCCGAGTACCTGTGCGCCATCCACCAACGCCTGTTGCAGACCATGCAGGACGAACGCCTGCGCCCGGCCCTGCGTGAAGCGGCGCTGCGCCAGAGCAGCAAGACCTACGTCGAACTGTTGAATTTCATCAGTGAGCATGGGGAATACCCGCGCACCCAGCGTCTGCTGCATCCCGACACCGGCAATGCCCGCCGCACCTCAACTTCTCATCAGTACGGAGTCCATTGAAATGGCTTTTACCTTGCCTGCCTTGCCCTACGCCTACGATGCCCTCGAGCCGCACATCGATGCGCAGACCATGGAGATCCATTACACCAAGCATCACCAGACCTACATCAACAACCTCAACGCCGCCGTGGAAGGCACCGAGTTTGCCGAGTGGCCGGTGGAAAAGCTCGTCGCCAGCGTGCAGCAACTGCCGGAAAAACTTCGCGCGGCGGTGATCAACCAGGGCGGCGGTCACGCCAATCATTCGCTGTTCTGGGAAGTCATGGTGCCCAACGGTGGTGGTAAACCCGACGGCGAGCTGGCCAAGGCCATCGACGAGCAACTGGGCGGACTGGACAGTTTCAAGGAAGCGTTCACCAAAGCCGCGCTGACTCGTTTTGGCAGTGGCTGGGCCTGGCTCAGCGTGACCCCGGAGAAAAAGCTCATCGTGGAAAGCAGTGGCAACCAGGACAGTCCGTTGATGAACGGCAATACCCCGATTCTCGGGCTCGACGTCTGGGAGCACGCCTACTACCTGCGCTACCAGAACCGTCGCCCGGAATACATCAACGCGTTCTACAACGTGATCAACTGGCCGGAAGTTGCTGCGCGCTATCAAGCCGCACTGGTTTGAGCCTTCAATAAAAACAATCCAGGGCTGACTATGAGCACTGAAACACTGGCGATTGGCAGCGGGCGGATGTTTCGTTACGCGGTGGGCTCGCTGTTGCTGTTGGCGGGGATGGCTCTGCTGGTCGCCCACGGTTTGCACTGGCTGAATCTTGAACCCAGGTTGCTGCGCGCATTGCAGGGCGGCGCTATCTGCGCCTTGGGCACGGCGCTCGGCGCGGTGCCGGTGCTGATAATCCGGCGCATGCCGCAGGCACTCAGCGACACCTTGCTGGGATTTGGTGCCGGGGTGATGCTGGCGGCGACGGCGTTTTCGCTGATCGTGCCGGGCATTGCTGCGGCTGAGAGTCTTGGCCTGACGCCGTGGGCCGCCAGTGGTTTGATCTGCTTTGGCATCCTGCTCGGCGCCTTCGGCCTGTATCTGGTGGATCGCAGGGTTTCCGGTGCCACGCCGGAGATGCTCGTCGGCACGCTTGAGCGTCCGGTGATTCCACCGCGCATCTGGCTGTTCGTGTTCGCCATCATCGCGCACAACATTCCGGAAGGCATGGCGGTCGGCGTTTCTGCCGGTGGCGGTATGGCGGATGCCGACAGTCTGGCGATGGGCATCGCGTTGCAGGATGTGCCGGAAGGTCTGGTGATTGCATTGGTACTGGCCGGGGCGGGAATGTCGCGGGTCAGGGCCTTTCTGATCGGCGCGGCGTCAGGGCTGGTCGAACCGGTGTTCGCGTTGTTATGCGCGTGGCTGGTGAGTCTGGCTCAAGTGCTGTTGCCACTGGGGCTGGCGCTGGCGGCCGGGGCGATGTTGCTGGTGGTGACTCACGAAGTGATTCCGGAGTCGCGCCGGCATGGACATGACAAGCTGGCGAGTCTTGGCTTGCTGATCGGTTTTTGTCTGATGATGGTGATGGATACGGCGTTGGGTTGAATGAAGGTGAGGAGGGAGCAAGCTCCCTCATTGGCGGATCATTCGCCTTCGTCGAAGTAGTTGTTGATCAGTTTGACCAAGGCGTCCATAGCTTCCTGAGCCTGTTCGCCCTCGGTGCTCAAATGGATTTTGGTGCCCTTGCCAGCCGCGAGCATCATCATCGCCATGATGCTTTTACCGTCCACTGCTGTCTCGGGCGTGCGGCCGACTCTTATCGTAGTCTGCGGAAACTTGCCGGCCACGCCGACAAATTTGGCCGATGCCCGGGCATGCAGGCCCAGCTTATTGATGATTTCGATTTCACGAGCAGGCATCGCGGTGTGAATCCTTTAGGTGAGGTCGCGGTGGCGAACCTGGACGTTCTTCAGGGTTTTCTGCAGGGCCTGACCCAGGCGTTCGGTCAGGTAGACGGAGCGGTGGTGCCCGCCGGTGCAGCCAATGGCAATGGTGACGTAGGCGCGGTTGCTGGCGGCGAAACGTGGCAGCCACTTGTTCAGATAGGCGTAGATGTCCTGATACATTTCTTCGACATCCGGCTGTTCCGCCAGGTACTCGGCCACTGGTGCATCGAGACCCGACTGCGCACGCAGCTCTGGTTTCCAGTACGGATTAGGCAGGCAGCGGACGTCGAAGACCAGATCGGCATCGACCGGCATGCCGCGCTTGAAACCAAACGATTCGACCAGGAACGCCGTACCCGGCTCAGGCTGATTCAACAGGCGCAACTTCAGGGTGTCGCGCAGTTGATACAGATTGAGGTGGGTGGTGTTGATTTTCAGGTCGGCCAGATCGGCGATCGGGCCGAGCAGGGCGCTTTCATCGTGGATGGCTTCGGCCAGGGAGCGATTGGCGTTGCTCAACGGGTGACGACGACGGGTCTCGGAAAAACGCTTGAGCAGGGTTTCTTCGTCTGCGTCCAGATAGAGCACATCGCACTTGATATGCTTGGCCCGCACGTCTTCGAGCAATTCGGGGAAACGAGACAGATGGCTCGGCAGGTTGCGCGCATCGATCGATACCGCGACCAGCGGCTGCGCCAGCTCGGTGTGGATCAACGCGCGCTCGGCCAGTTCCGGCAGCAAGCCGGCCGGGAGGTTGTCGATGCAGTAGTAACCGTTGTCTTCAAGGACATTCAGGGCGGTACTTTTGCCCGAGCCCGAACGGCCACTGACGATGATCAAACGCATGATTAGTGCCCGTTCTGCTCGTCCAGTACAACCTGGTACAGGGCCTCGTTGCTCGGAGCGCTGCGCAGTTTTTCGCGCACTTCCTTGCGGTCGAGCATACTGGCGATCTGGCGCAGCAATTCCAGATGCGCATCGGTCGCGGCTTCCGGGACCAGCAGCACGAACAGCAGGTCCACCGGGGCGCCGTCGATGGCGTCGAAATCGATCGGGGCTTCGAGGTGCAGCAGCGCGCTGACCGGCGCCGTGCAGCCCTTGAGGCGGCAGTGGGGAATGGCGATGCCGTTGCCGAAACCGGTGGAGCCGAGTTTCTCACGGGCGATCAGCGCCTCGAAGACATCCTGCATCGCCAGATCCGGCACTTCGCGGTGGATCAGGTTGGCAATCTGTTCGAGGGCTTTTTTCTTGCTGCCGCCCGGCGCGTTCACCTGGGAACGGCCGGGGGTCAGGATGGTTTCAAGTCGGATCATGGGATAGGGGGGTTAACGACCGGTTGCGCCCTGGAGGAGGCTCTCGGTCTTTTCCTTATGCTTTTTGAGTTGGCGGTCCAGCTTGTCGGTGAGTGAGTCGATCGCAGCATACATGTCGGTATCTTCTGCGTTGGCGACCACTTCTTTTCCGGGAATATGCAAGGTGGCTTCGATTTTCTGCTGCAGTTTTTCGACGCACATCGTGACCTGCACGTTGGTGATCTTGTCGAAATGTCGCTCCAGTCGTTGGAGTTTTTCCTCGATGTAGGAACGCAGAGGTTGGGTCACTTCCAGTTGGTGTCCACTGATGTTGACTTGCATACAGCTTCTCCTTCGTTGCCAGTGCATAAAGCGGCAGGCCGAAAAGCCTGCCACTGGAACGCTGTAACGTGGCTTACATCAACCGCTTGCGTTCGCTCGAAGGCGCGATTCCGAGGGATTCGCGGTACTTGGCGACGGTGCGGCGAGCCACCTGAATGCCTTGTGCCTCCAGTAAACCAGCGATCTTGCTGTCACTCAACGGCTTTTTCTGATTTTCCGCCGCGACCAGTTTCTTGATGATCGCGCGAATCGCCGTGGACGAGCATTCGCCGCCTTCGGAGGTGCTGACGTGGCTGGAGAAAAAGTATTTCAGTTCATAAATACCGCGCGGGGTATGCATGAATTTTTGGGTGGTCACCCGTGAGATCGTCGACTCGTGCATGCCGACCGCTTCGGCGATGTCATGCAGCACCAGCGGCTTCATCGCTTCGTCGCCATATTCGAGGAAACCGCGCTGATGTTCGACGATCTGCGTGGCCACTTTCATCAGGGTTTCGTTGCGGCTCTGCAGGCTCTTGATGAACCAGCGGGCTTCCTGCAACTGATTGCGCATGAAAGTGTTGTCGGCGCTGGTGTCGGCACGCTTCACAAAACCGGCGTACTGGGCGTTGACGCGCAGACGTGGCACTGATTCCTGGTTCAGTTCCACCAGCCAGCGCTCGTTGTTCTTGCGCACGATCACATCGGGAATGACGTATTCGGCTTCGGTCGATTCGATCTGCGAGCCCGGACGCGGATTGAGGCTCTGCACCAGTTCGATGACCTGGCGCAGTTCGTCTTCCTTGAGCTTCATGCGCCGCATCAACTGGCTGTAATCGCGGCTGCCGAGCAGGTCGATGTAATCGGCGACCAGACGTTTGGCCTCGGTGAGCCACGGCGTCTTCGCGGGCAGCTGGCGCAATTGCAGCAGCAGGCATTCGCTGAGGTTGCGTGCGCCGATCCCGGCGGGCTCGAATTGCTGGATGCGATGCAGGACGGCTTCGATTTCGTCGAGCTCGATGTCCAGTTCCGGGTCGAACGCTTCGAGGATTTCTTCAAGCGTTTCGTCCAGGTAACCCTGATTGTTGATGCAATCGATCAGGGTCACGGCGATCAGGCGATCGGTGTCGGACATCGGCGCCAGGTTCAGTTGCCAAAGCAGATGGCTCTGCAGGCTCTCGCCGGCGGAAGTGCGGGTGGTGAAATCCCACTCGTCGTCATCGCTGCTGGGCAGGCTGCTGGCGCTGGTCTGATAAACATCTTCCCAGGCGGTGTCTACCGGCAGTTCGTTGGGGATGCGCTCGTTCCATTCGCCATCTTCAAGGTTGTCCACCGTCGGGGCGGCTTCCTGATAGGAGGGTTCCTGGATTTCGGCGGGCTTCTGTTCGGCGTTGTCGGCCAAGGGATCGGCGTTATCGAAGTCGTCGCCTTCTTCCTGGCGTTCGAGCATCGGATTGGATTCCAGAGCCTCCTGGATTTCCTGTTGCAGGTCCAGGGTCGACAATTGGAGCAGGCGGATGGCCTGTTGCAGCTGCGGTGTCATCGTCAGCTGCTGGCCCATTCTCAAGACTAGCGATGGTTTCATGGCAGGGGCTTAACACCTTATTCGCCGGCGCTTTGCGCCATCCACTACAGGGCGCCGAAGCGCCAAACTTAAGCAAATTATATGCCTGAAACTGAAGTGTTTGCCTAGAGCGCTGTAACAATTAAAGCGGATAAATGCGCCTTGAATCGATACAGCGCTGGCGCGCTTACAGGCGGAACTCGTGACCCAGATACACTTCCTTGACCAGATCGTTGGCCAGGATGGTCTCGGCATCGCCTTCAGCGATCAGTTGACCGTCGTTGACGATGTAAGCGGTTTCGCAGATATCCAGCGTCTCACGGACGTTGTGGTCGGTGATCAGCACCCCGATGCCCTTGGCCTTGAGGTGGTGGATGATCTGCTTGATGTCGCCGACCGAGATCGGGTCGACACCGGCGAACGGTTCGTCGAGCAGGATGAATTTCGGCGCAGTGGCCAGAGCGCGAGCGATTTCCACCCGGCGACGCTCGCCACCGGACAGGCTCATGCCGAGGTTGTCGCGGATGTGGCTGATGTGGAACTCCTGCAGCAGGCTTTCCAGCTCCTTGCGACGACCGGCCTTGTCGAGTTCAGGACGGGTCTCGAGGATCGCCATGATGTTGTCGGCGACCGACAGTTTGCGGAAGATCGATGCTTCTTGCGGCAGATAGCCGATACCGGCCTTGGCGCGGCCGTGCATCGGCTGGTGGCTGACGTCCAGATCATCGATCAGCACCCGGCCCTGATCGGCCTGCACCAGGCCGACGATCATGTAGAAGCAGGTCGTCTTGCCGGCGCCGTTCGGGCCGAGCAGGCCGACGATCTGCCCGCTGTCGATCGACAGACTGACGTCACGCACGACCTGGCGGCTTTTATAGGCCTTGGCCAGGTGCTGAGCTTTCAGAGTTGCCATTACTGGGATTTCTCTTCGGTTTTCTTCTTCGGCTGGATCACCATGTCGATGCGCGGACGCGATTCGGTGACCTTGCTGCCCGTGGCGCGACCGGCGCTGGCGAGTTTCTTCACGGTGTCGTAGACGATTTTTTCGCCCTGGGTGACGTTGTTATCCTTGTCGATAACCTTGGCCTTGTCGATCAGCACCACGCGGTTCTGCTGGGCGTGGTATTGAATCGTCACGCCGTAGCCCTTGACCGGGTTGGCGTCGCCCTGGGTCTGCAACTGCTCGAAGTAAGCCAGATTGCCCACCGAGGTCACCACGTCGATATCGCCGTTGGGCGCGCGAGTCATGGTCACCGTGTTGCCTTTAACGATCATCGAGCCCTGGGTAATGATCACGTCACCTTTATAGGTGGCGATGCCATTCTTGTCGTCCAGCTGGGCGTCGTCGGCCTGAATGCGGATAGGTTGCTGCTGATCGTTCGGCAGGGACCAGGCGCTCGCGCTTCCCAGTGCTGCGCCCAGACTGAGCAAAATAGGGAGGGTTTTAACGAGCCTCATACTGTCCTCTTACGTTCGATTGCAGGTGTATCCTGCTGTCCTTCAGGTACGCTTTCATTCCGACGCCAGTCGACACGCCGCCAGCACCCTCGATTCTAACGGGTTGCGCAGTCTGCGCATATTCCTGCTGCGGGAACACGGTCATGCGGGTGCTGGTGATCAGGGTGCCGCGCTTTTTCTCATCGGTGCGCTGTACGCGGACCGAATCGATCAATTCCACTTCGGTACCGCCCGAGTTCACTTCGCCGCGCTCGCTGGTCACGTGCCACGGGAAGTCGGTGCCGCGATACATGTTCAAATCAGGCTTGGTCACCAGCGTGACATCGGTGGCCTTGACGTGCTCGGCCTTGTCGGAGGTCATCTCGTATTGCACCTTGCCGTCGGGCAGGTACTGGATGGTGTGCGTGTTGGTCGCGTACCAGTCGATCGGGTTCTCGGCAGTCGAGACCGGAGGCTTGTCGAGGAAGCGTTCCGGGCTGATGTTCCAATAGCCGACCGCAGCGAAAATCGCCGCGATGCAGCCGAACAGCAGGAAGTTGCGAAACTTTTTGCTAAACATGGTCTGGCTCACAGGTACGCGGCGTTGGCCGCTTCGAGGCGGCCCTGGGCGCGCAGGATCAATTCGCAGAATTCGCGGGCAGCACCTTCGCCGCCACGGGCGCGGGTAACGCCGTGGGCGTGTTCGCGGACGAAATCGGCAGCGTTGGCCACCGCCATGCCCAGCCCTACGCGGCGGATTACCGGCAAGTCTGGCAGATCGTCGCCCAGATAGGCGACTTCTTCATAGCTTAGGCCCAGTTGTGCGAGCAGGCCGTCGAGCACCACCAATTTGTCTTCGCGCCCCTGAAACAGATGCGGGATGCCGAGATTCTTCGCGCGGCGCTCGACCACTGGGGTCTTGCGACCGCTGATGATCGCGGTTTGCACGCCGGCATTCATCAGCATCTTGATGCCCTGGCCGTCGAGAGTATTGAAAGTCTTGAACTCGCTGCCGTCTTCGAGGAAGTACAGCCGACCGTCGGTGAGTACACCGTCGACGTCGAAGACTGCCAGTTTGATCGCTTTGCCGCGTTGCAGCAGATCGTTGCTCATTACATGACTCCTGCGCGCAGCAGATCGGAGAGGTTGAAGGCGCCGATCGGGCGATCCTCCTCGTCGACGACTACCAGGGCGCTGATTCGATGGTCTTCCATGATTTTCAGGGCTTCGGCGGCAAGCATGTCGGGCCGCGCGGTTTTGCCATGTGCGGTCATCACTTCGTCGATGGTCGCGTTGCGAATGTCGATGGTGCGGTCCAGGGTGCGACGCAAATCACCGTCGGTGAAGATCCCGGCGAGTTTGCCGTCGGCCTCAAGGATAGCGGTCATGCCGAGGCCCTTGCGGGTCATTTCCATCAGCGCGTCCTTGAGCAGGGTGCCGCGTTGTACTTGCGGCAGCTCCTCCCCGGCGTGCATGACGTTTTCCACTTTCAGCAACAGGCGCCGGCCAAGTGCGCCGCCCGGATGCGAGAAGGCAAAATCTTCGGCGGTAAAACCGCGCGCTTCCAGCAAGGCCACGGCCAGGGCGTCACCCATGACCAGCGCTGCGGTAGTCGAAGATGTCGGTGCCAGGTTCAACGGGCAGGCTTCGTGCTCAACGTGCACATTGAGATTGACCTCGGCAGCCTTCGCCAGCGGCGACTGCGGGTTGCCAGTGACGCTGATCAACTGGATGCCCAAGCGTTTGATCAATGGCAGCAGCGTTATGATTTCGTTGGTCGAGCCGGAGTTCGACAGCGCCAGAATCACGTCGTCGCGGGTGATCATGCCCATGTCGCCATGGCTGGCTTCGGCGGGATGGACAAAAAACGCCGGAGTGCCGGTGCTGGCCAGGGTCGCGGCGATCTTGTTGCCGATGTGCCCGGATTTGCCCATGCCGACCACGACCACACGGCCCTTGCTGGCCAGAATCATCTCGCAAGCGCGTACGAAATCGGCGTCGATATGGGCCATCAAGCCTTGGACGGCTTCCACTTCGAGGCGGATGGTGCGTTGTGCCGATTGAATCAGGTCGCGGGTTTTGCTCATGTCAGAATCGTATGGGCCGATGAAAAGGCGGCGATTATAGCGGTTATGTGGCAAAGCCTCACGCAAGTTCGTCGTGCTTTGTCATTACTGGTTACCAAAACCCTCTGAAAGTCGCTGCGACCCTCATCTGTCGGCGATTCAGGCCGGGTTCTCGCTTGGGCGCTCAGCCTTTGCAGTGATATAGTTCGCCGCCAGTTCGGCCTGCCCGGGATGCAGGTGTTTCCGAGGAAAGTCTGGCATCCCAGTGAGAGGCTGCATCGCAAGGAGTTTAGATGAGTGCCGATAACGCCTACGCGGTCGAGCTGAAGGGAGTCTCCTTCAAGCGCGGTGCGCGGAGCATTTTCAATAACGTCGATATCCGCATCCCGCGCGGCAAGGTCACCGGCATCATGGGGCCTTCCGGCTGCGGCAAGACCACGCTGCTGCGTCTGATGGGCGCGCAGTTGCGCCCGTCCAGCGGCGAAGTCTGGGTCAACGGGCAGAACCTGCCGACGCTGTCGCGCAGTGACCTGTTCGATGCGCGCAAGCACATGGGCGTACTGTTTCAGAGCGGTGCGCTGTTCACCGACCTCGATGTGTTCGAGAACGTGGCCTTTCCGCTGCGGGTTCACACGCAACTGCCGGAAGACATGATCCGCGACATCGTCCTGCTCAAGTTGCAGGCCGTGGGGCTGCGCGGTGCCATCGAACTGATGCCGGACGAGCTGTCCGGCGGCATGAAGCGCCGCGTCGCGCTGGCCCGGGCAATTGCCCTCGATCCGCAGATTCTCATGTACGACGAGCCTTTCGTGGGCCAGGACCCGATCGCCATGGGCGTACTGGTGCGCCTGATTCGTTTGCTCAACGATGCACTGGGCATCACCAGTATCGTGGTGTCCCACGATCTGGCGGAGACCGCGAGCATTGCCGATTACATTTATGTAGTGGGCGATGGTCAGGTGCTGGGGCAGGGCACGCCGGATGAGCTGATGAATTCGGATGAGCCGCGTATCCGCCAGTTCATGACCGGCGATCCCGATGGTCCGGTGCCGTACCATTTTCCAGCGACGGATTACCGCGCAGATCTTCTGGGGAAGCGCTGATGCGCAGAATTTCATTGATGGAACGCGTGCGTCGGTTCGGCGAATCGGCGATCGACGCGGTCGCGGTGTTTGGTCGGGCGACCCTGTTCCTGTTTCACGCCCTGCTGGGCCGTGGCGGTATCAGCGGTGGTTTCGGCCTGTTGGTCAAGCAGCTGCACTCGGTCGGCGTCATGTCGCTGGTGATCATCGTGGTCTCCGGCATTTTCATCGGCATGGTGCTCGCGCTGCAGGGCTTCAGCATTCTTTCCAGCTATGGTTCAGAGCAGGCGGTGGGGCAGATGGTCGCCCTGACGTTGCTGCGTGAACTGGGGCCGGTGGTCACGGCGTTGCTGTTTGCCGGTCGCGCCGGTTCGGCATTGACCGCCGAGATCGGCAACATGAAATCCACCGAGCAGTTGTCCAGCCTGGAAATGATCGGTGTCGATCCGCTCAAGTACATCATTGCCCCGCGCCTGTGGGCCGGGTTCATTTCCCTGCCGGTGCTGGCGATGATCTTCAGTGTCGTCGGCATCTGGGGTGGTTCGTGGGTCGCGGTCGACTGGCTGGGCGTCTACGAAGGCTCCTACTGGGCGAACATGCAGAACAGCGTGACCTTCACCAGCGACGTGCTCAACGGCGTGATCAAGAGTGTCGTTTTCGCTTTCGTCGTGACGTGGATCGCCGTATTCCAAGGCTATGACTGTGAACCCACTTCCGAGGGAATCAGTCGTGCCACCACCAAGACCGTGGTGTTTGCCTCGCTGGCAGTGCTCGGTCTGGACTTTATTCTGACCGCTTTGATGTTTGGAGATTTCTGATGCAAAACCGCACCCTGGAAATCGGTGTCGGCCTGTTCCTGCTGGCAGGGATCCTGGCTTTGCTGCTGCTCGCCTTGCGCGTCAGCGGCCTGTCTCCGACTTCGTCCACCGACACCTATAAGTTGTATGCCTATTTCGACAATATCGCCGGTCTGACGGTCAGAGCCAAAGTGACCATGGCCGGTGTGACCATCGGCAAGGTCACCGCCATCGATCTGGATCGCGACAGCTTCACCGGTCGGGTCACGCTGCAGGTGGATAAAAAAGTCGACAACCTGCCGGTTGATTCGACTGCGTCTATTCTCACCGCGGGCCTGCTGGGCGAGAAATACATCGGTATCAGCGTGGGCGGTGAAGACACTCAGTTGAAAGACGGTGGAACCATCCATGACACGCAGTCGTCACTGGTACTGGAAGACCTGATCGGTAAATTCCTGCTCAATACCGTTAGCAAAGACGCCAAATGAGGAGCTTTTGAATGATCTCTATCTTGCGACGTGGCCTGTTGGTGTTGCTCGCGGCCCTGCCGTTGATGGCTAACGCTGTACAGGGACAATCGGCTCATGACCTGATTCAGGACACCACGAACCGGATGCTTGCCGATTTGCAGGCCAATAAAGAGAAGTACAAGCAGGATCCGCAGGATTTCTATGCGGCGCTGAACAGCATCGTCGGTCCCGTGGTGGATGCCGAGGGCATCTCCAAAAGCATCATGACCGTGAAGTATTCGCGCAAGGCCACGCCTGCGCAGATGCAGCGCTTCCAGGAAAACTTCAAGCGCGGTCTGTTCCAGTTCTACGGCAACGCTCTGCTGGAATACAACAACCAGGGCATCACCGTTGACCCGGCCAAAGACGAATCGGGCGACCGCACCAGCGTCAACATGACCGTCAAGGGCAGCAACGGCGCGATCTATCCAGTGCAGTACACCCTTGAGAAGATCAATGGCGAGTGGAAGCTGCGCAACGTGATCATCAACGGCATCAACATCGGCAAGCTGTTCCGTGACCAGTTCGCCGACGCCATGCAGCGCAATGGCAACGATCTGGACAAGACCATCGATGGCTGGGCCGGTGAAGTGGCCAAGGCCAAGCAGGAAACCGACAAAGCCGCCGCGAAGCCAGCCCAATGAGTGAGGCGGCAGTACGGATGAGTGATGTCGACGAATTGGTACTCAGCGGCGTGCTGGATTACCGCACCGGGCCTGACCTGCGCAAGGAAGGGCAGGCGCTGATCAAGTCGAGCAAGGCGTCGGCGCTGGTCATCGATTGTTCGGCGGTGCAGAAGTCCAGCAGCGTCGGCCTATCGTTGCTGCTGTGCTTCATGCGTGATGCTCAGGCGGCCGGCAAGGCCGTCAGCATCCGCGCGATGCCCGAAGACATGCGCGAAATCGCTCAGGTCAGTGAGTTGACCGAGCTGTTGGCGCACCCCTGAACCCTCATCTATAAAGAAGCCCCCCGTCAGAGTCCTGCGTTGCGGGGTTCGCAGGCGCGGGGCTTTTTTGTATGATGTCCGACCCGTGCGCACAGGGCGCCGATTGAGGTTGAGCATGCAGGCCGTAGAAGTGAAGAGCTTCCTTGAAGGAAAGCTGCCAGGAACGCTGGTAGAAGTTGAAGGCGAAGGCTGCAACTTCCAGCTGAACGTGATCAGCGATGAACTGGCGGCGTTGAGCCCGGTGAAGCGTCAGCAGCAGGTCTATGCCCATTTGAACCCATGGATCGTCGATGGCAGCATCCATGCGGTCACTATGAAATTTTTCAGCAGCGCGGCCTGGGCCGAGCGCACCTGAGCCCTAGGGCGTCGAGATACTAATGGATAAATTGATTATTACCGGTGGCGCTCGTCTTGATGGCGAGATCCGCATTTCCGGGGCAAAGAACTCTGCCCTGCCGATCCTGGCCGCGACCCTGCTGTGCGATGGCCCGGTGACCGTTGGCAACCTGCCGCACCTGCACGACATCACCACCATGATCGAGCTGTTCGGGCGCATGGGCATTGAGCCTGTGATCGACGAGAAGCTCAGCGTCGAAATCGACCCGCGCACCATCAAGACTCTGATCGCGCCGTACGAACTGGTGAAAACCATGCGTGCGTCGATCCTCGTACTGGGCCCGATGGTCGCGCGTTTCGGTGAGGCCGAAGTCGCACTGCCTGGCGGTTGCGCCATCGGTTCGCGTCCGGTCGACCTGCACATCCGTGGTCTCGAAGCCATGGGCGCGGTCATCGACGTCGAAGGCGGCTACATCAAGGCCAAGGCGCCTGAAGGTGGCCTGCGCGGCGCGCACTTCTTCTTCGACACCGTCAGCGTGACCGGTACCGAAAACATCATGATGGCCGCAGCACTGGCCAAAGGTCGCAGCGTGTTGCAGAACGCCGCCCGCGAGCCTGAAGTGGTTGACCTGGCGAATTTCCTCAACGCCATGGGCGCCAAGGTTTCCGGCGCCGGCACCGACACCATCACCATCGATGGCGTCGAGCGTCTGGGTTCGGCTTTCTACAAGGTCATGCCTGACCGTATCGAAACCGGCACCTACCTGGTTGCTGCAGCCGTCACCGGTGGCCGCGTCAAGGTCAAGGACACCGATCCGACCATCCTCGAAGCGGTGCTGGAAAAGCTGCGTGAAGCCGGCGCGGAAATCACCTGCGGTGAAGACTGGATCGAGCTGAACATGCACGGCAAGCGCCCGAAAGCGGTCAACGTGCGCACCGCGCCGTACCCGGCGTTCCCGACCGACATGCAGGCACAGTTCATCTCGCTCAACGCCATTGCCGAAGGCACCGGTGCGGTGATCGAGACGATCTTCGAAAACCGCTTCATGCACGTGTACGAACTGCACCGCATGGGCGCCAAGATCCAGGTCGAAGGCAACACCGCGATCGTCACCGGTACCGAAATCCTCAAGGGCGCGCCTGTGATGGCCACCGACCTGCGAGCTTCGGCCAGTCTGGTGATCTCGGCACTAATGGCCGAAGGCGACACGCTGATCGACCGCATCTACCACATAGACCGTGGTTACGAGTGCATCGAAGAAAAACTGCAAATGCTGGGTGCCAAGATCCGTCGCGTTCCGGGCTGATCGCTGCATCGGGACACACGGACGTGTCCACTGAATTCGTTTCGAGTCGAGGGTGTGCGCACCCTCGATGTGTGTCCGGCGCCGATTGCGACCGGGCATGAGTACCTTGATAAGGACTGACGTTTCCCATGTTGACCATCGCACTGTCCAAGGGCCGCATCCTTGACGACACACTGCCGCTTCTCGCTGAAGCGGGCATCGTGCCGACCGAGAATCCGGACAAGAGCCGCAAGCTGATCATCCCCACGACCCAGGACGACGTGCGTCTGCTGATCGTGCGCGCCACCGACGTGCCGACCTATGTCGAGCATGGCGCGGCCGACCTCGGCGTCGCCGGTAAGGACGTGCTGATGGAATACAGCGGCCAGGGCCTGTACGAGCCGCTGGACCTGCAGATCGCGCAGTGCAAGCTGATGACTGCCGGCAAAATCGGCGCGGCCGAGCCCAAGGGCCGTCTGCGCGTGGCGACCAAGTTCGTCAATGTTGCCAAGCGTTACTACGCCGAGCAGGGCCGTCAGGTCGACATCATCAAGCTGTACGGCTCGATGGAACTGGCGCCGCTGATCGGTCTGGCCGACAAGATCATCGACGTGGTCGACACCGGCAACACCCTGCGCGCCAACGGCCTGGAGCCACAGGAACTGATCGCCACGATCAGCTCGCGCCTGGTGGTCAACAAGGCTTCAATGAAAATGCAGCACGCCCGAATCCAGGCGTTGATCGACACCCTGCGCAACGCAGTGGAATCGCGACACCGCGGCTGATCTACCTGCGTGGCCCAAGGCCGCGCCGTCTATCCGCCTCATAGCCAGAATTCTCAGGTGCCCAAGCGGATCGAATGCTAGTTTCGGGCGCCTGAGTTATTTGCCATTCCTATGAGGCTCTCGCTATGACCGCAACCACTGCAATTCGCCGACTCAACGCTGCTGACCCGGATTTCGCGCATCATCTGGATCATCTGCTGAGCTGGGAAAGTGTGTCTGACGACTCGGTCAATCAGCGCGTGCTGGATATCATCAAGGCTGTGCGCGAACGCGGTGACGCGGCGCTGGTCGAGTTCACCCAGAAGTTCGACGGCCTCGAAGTCGCCTCGATGGCTGACCTGATCCTGCCGCGCGAGCGCCTCGAACTGGCCCTGACCCGCATTACGGTGCCGCAGCGCGAAGCATTGGAAAAAGCCGCTGCCCGGGTGCGCAGCTATCACGAAAAGCAGAAGCAGGATTCCTGGAGCTACACCGAAGCCGACGGCACGGTGCTCGGCCAGAAAGTCACGCCGCTGGATCGTGCCGGCCTGTATGTGCCGGGTGGCAAAGCGTCGTATCCGTCATCGGTGTTGATGAATGCGATTCCGGCCAAGGTTGCCGGCGTGACCGAAGTGGTCATGGTCGTGCCGACCCCGCGCGGTGAGCTCAACGAACTGGTGCTGGCCGCTGCCTGCATCGCCGGTGTCGACCGGGTGTTCACCATCGGCGGTGCGCAAGCGGTTGCTGCGCTGGCGTACGGCACTGAAAGCGTGCCGCGTGTCGACAAAGTCGTCGGCCCGGGCAACATCTACGTCGCCACCGCCAAGCGTCACGTGTTTGGCCAGGTCGGCATCGACATGATCGCCGGCCCTTCGGAAATCCTTGTGGTCTGCGATGGCCAGACCGATCCGGACTGGATCGCCATGGACCTGTTCTCCCAGGCCGAGCACGATGAAGACGCGCAAGCGATTCTGGTCAGCCCCGACGCCGAGTTCCTCGACAAGGTCGCCGCGAGCATCGACAAACTGCTGCCGACCATGGACCGCGCAACCATCATCGAGACCTCGATCAATGGCCGTGGCGCGCTGATCCAGGTGAGCGACATGGCCCAGGCCATCGAAGTCGCCAACCGCATCGCGCCGGAACACCTGGAGTTGTCGGTCGCTGATCCGCAAGCCTGGCTGCCGCAGATCCGTCACGCTGGCGCGATCTTCATGGGCCGCCACACCTCCGAAGCGCTGGGCGACTACTGCGCCGGCCCGAACCACGTCTTGCCGACTTCGGGCACTGCGCGTTTCTCCTCGCCGCTGGGTGTCTACGATTTCCAGAAACGTTCTTCGATCATCTTCTGCTCCGAGGCCGGTGCTTCGGAGCTGGGCAAGACTGCATCGGTACTGGCCCGTGGCGAATCGCTGAGCGCCCACGCCCGTAGCGCCGAATACCGCATCAAAGATGAAGACTTTCTGAAAGAGCAGGGGGAATGAGCATGAGTAAATTCTGGAGCCCGTTCGTCAAGGATCTGGTGCCGTACGTACCGGGCGAACAGCCGAAGCTGACCAGACTGGTCAAGCTCAACACCAACGAAAACCCCTACGGCCCGTCGCCAAAAGCATTGGCGGCGATGCAAGCCGAGCTCAACGACAATCTGCGCCTGTACCCGGACCCGAACAGTGATCTGCTGAAAAACGCCGTGGCCGAATACTACGGCGTGCAAACCAGTCAGGTGTTCCTCGGCAACGGTTCGGACGAAGTGCTCGCGCACATTTTCCACGGTCTGCTGCAACACGATCAGCCGCTGCTCTTCCCGGATATCAGCTACAGCTTCTATCCGGTCTATTGTGGGCTCTATGGAATTGAGTTCGACGCGGTGCCGCTGGATGCGCAATTCCAGATCAACCCGGCGGACTACGCCAAGCCGAACGGCGGGATCATTTTCCCCAACCCGAACGCCCCGACCGGCTGCCTGCTGGCGCTGGACGCCGTCGAGCAAATCCTCAAGGCCAGCCCGGATTCGGTGGTCGTGGTGGATGAGGCCTACATCGACTTCGGCGGCGAAACCGCGATCAGTCTCGTGGGCCGCTATCCGAACCTGCTGGTGACACAGACATTGTCCAAGTCCCGCTCGCTGGCCGGTCTGCGTGTCGGTCTGGCGGTAGGGCATCCGGATCTGATCGAGGCGCTGGAGCGGATCAAGAACAGCTTCAACTCCTATCCGCTGGATCGTCTGGCGATTGTAGGTGCGGCGGCGGCGTTTGAAGATCGCGAATATTTCGACGAGACCTGTCGTCAGGTGATCGAGAGTCGCGATTGGGTCGTTGCGCAATTGCAGGCCAAGGGCTTTGAAGTCCTGCCGTCGGCGGCCAACTTCATCTTCGCCCGGCACCCGCAGCATGATGCGGCGGGCCTGGCTGCGAAACTGCGCGAGCAGGGCGTGATCGTACGGCACTTCAAACAGGAGCGGATTGCGCAGTTCCTGCGGATTTCGATTGGCACGCCGGAGCAGAATCAGGCGTTGATCGATGGCCTGCGAGGGTTGTAATACTTCGGACGCCCTCTATTGATTTTGGACTTCCTGCTCTTGCGAGTATTGCGCAAGAGCAGGAGTTTATTCTTTTGGCATGGTTTAACTCAAAGTTCGGGGTCTCAAATAAAAGTCTCCCGATATCTGTATGTCGTTCTCGGTTTTGAATGAATATTCGCCTTTAGCAGTTTCGCCCAGAGTCTCGATGGTGATCTTCAGGTTTCCTGATTTTGCAGTATGGTATTTTTCGTCCTTGTAGTATGTCCACTCCGCGACCATGTGTTCAAAATCATTTGGGTAGGTATAGTTTTGCGGGCTACCTATCATTGTGTTGAGTGGGTAAGTGAGTTGAATGAAATCTTTGGATTCAACGTTTTCGAGTGCTGATCCCCGCATTATGCCACCGCCCTCTGGTAAAGGGCCTAAGTGGACGGAGTTCAGGGTAACTGGTGAATCCTGGCCAAACTCGACTTTAATATGGCCCCTTGACTCAGCGAGTTTGTCGTTTTCTGCAGTTTTGGTGGTTGGGGTTGTTTTTGTCATGGTTCTTTCCCTGGGTTTTGTGGGGGAGATAGTTATAAAGTGAAGTGTTGGGTGGTAATCAGCAACTGTCAGAGTTGACAGGTTTTTATATTTTTTTATTATTGTTCATATAGCGGAAAGTCGTAATTGGGAAGGGCGCTTCTGCATTGCATGCAGGCCGGTCCAATGACCTTGTACGAGAGAAGGTGGCCGTCACTTTTAATCGCAGGGCATCGCACAGTTGATCAGGATTTCGATTAGTGCGACGGAGCAGAATCAGGCACTCATCGATGGACTGGGCAACCTCTAAAAGCAAAAAGCCCCTCACCCTAACCCTCTCCCAAAAGGAGAGGGGACTGATCGGGGGATATTGCTGAGGTACGCCGACCTGAATTTGCTTTACCGAATCCATAATCGACTCGCTCTTTCAGGTCGATGTATCCCGCAAGATAACTCGGTCGGCTCCCTCTCCCCCGGGAGAGGGCTGGGGTGAGGGGAGCTTTTTATTCGTGATGCGGCTCGCCAAGGAACGTCAGTGAACTGAACAGCCCTCGACTATCCACATCCACACTGTCCTTCACCGGCACCTCAACCTGCGCCGCAATCACATTCAAACCCTCATTTCTCACCAGCACCTGCGCACGCCCATCCGTGTCGGTCTCGGTGCTCAGCGTATTCGGCGCGCTGCGATAGTCGCCGTACAACTTCACGCCCGCCGCCGGTTTGCCATCGAGCAACACCCGCACCGGCAACGATTTGCCCGGCCCTACCGTCAGCGGATCGACCTCCGGCAGGATCAGCAGTTTGATTTGATCCAGCTTCGGCAACTTTGCCCCCGGTTGATAAATCGCCAGGCTGTACTTGAACGTTTGTGTGGCCTCGGTGGCGCCGGGCACTTTGCTGCGTCCTTCGTTGATCCACTTCTTGTCCGCCGTCTGCGACCACATGCCATTGTTCAGCGCTACGGCCATCACTGCCGGCGGCTTCAACGGTTTCAGCCGTGCATGATCAGCCAGGCGCTCGACGCTGACCGGGATCATCTTGCCGCCCGCGTCATAAGCCCAGGCACCGCTGATTTTCTGCGCCTTGAAGGCGTTGTCTTCGGCGCCGTGGCCGTAGATCACTTCGATATTGCCGCGCCGTTCCTCTGTCCACAGGCCGTGGGCCGAAACCTGGCCTGCGAACAACGCAGCGATGAGCAGAAGGGGTTTGCCGTAGTGCATGGTGACGTCCTTTTACAGGTTGAGTGTCAGGCTGACGGTGAAATTGCGCGGTTCGCCGGGGTTGACCCAGTAGTTGCTGTAGGAGCGCTCGTAGTATTTCTCGTCGAAGATGTTGTTCAGGTTCAGGCCGACCGTGACGTTCTCGCTGGCCTTGTAGTGCGCGAGCAGGTCGACGGTTTGGTAGGCCGGCAATTCAAAGTCGCTGCCTGACTCGCCCGAGCGATCGCCGACGTAAGTGAACGCTGCGCCGACGTCTGAACCGCGCAGACGGCCATCCTGAAATTCATACACACCCAGCAGACTGCCGCTGCGCTTGGCCACGCCGAGGATGCGGCTGCCGGCGGGAATGGTCGCGTCACCCTTGGTCACCTCGGCGTCGATGTAGGCGAAGGCGCCGATGACCCGCACCGCGTCGGTCACCTGGCCGCTCAATTGCCAATCGAAACCCCGGCTTCGCGCCTTGCCCATGGCGCGGCTGGTGTCGGTGCCCGGATCGAGGGCGAGGACGTTTTCCTTGTCGATGTGAAAGAAGGCGAGGGTGCTGCTCACGCGCTCATCGAACAATTCGTTCTTGATCCCCACTTCGTAACCGACGCCTTCTTCCGGATCGAAGGATTTGCCCGAAGCATCCAGCCCGTTGTTCGGTTTGAACGAGGTCGAGGCGTTGGCGAACAGGCCAGTGTTCGGCGTGAGTTGATAGAGCACGCCGGCGCGTTGGGTCAGCGCGTCGTGGCGCTGCTGGCTCTTGGCGTTACGGCTGTGGTCGTCGATGCGCTGATCGAAGTGCTCGAAGCGCGCACCGAGCATGCCGCGCAGCTTGTCGGAGAAGATGATCTGGTCCTGCAGGTTCAACGCATGGCTTTCGACGTGTTCGAAGAAGTCAGTGCCCGAGCGCGCACCGTTGGGTTTTGGCTGGCCGTAGACCGGCTTATAGATGTCGATGGCGTAGGGGCCGCCGGCGACGGTGGTGACGCGTTCGTCCTTGCGGTAATTCTCGTACTCGGTGCCCACCAGCAATTCATGCTGCCACGGGCCGAGGTCGAACAGACCGCGCAGTTCCAGTTGGGTGATGCTGTCGTGCCAATTCGTATCGCGTTCGCGCAAGCGGCGGTTGACCGTGTGGCCGTCGGCGTTCAGCGCGCGTTGTTCCGAGGCGTCGCCCCAGAGCTTGCCTTCCTTGTAGTGGCTGGCCAGACGCAATTTCCAATTGTCGTTCAGATGGTGCTCAAGCGTGGCCTGAAGCAGGTTGTTGTGGTTGTCGATGTTGCCGTCGTTGGGTTCGCCCAGGAACGTCGAACGCGATACGCCGCTCCATTTATTGTTTGGCGCCACCACGCCGCGATCGAACGTCGACTTGTGACGAACGATTTCGCTTTCCACCAGCAGCGAGGTGTCCGGGTTCAACTGCCAACTGATCGAGGGTGCGACGAAGACCCGCTGGCTGTCGACGTGATCGCGAAAGCTGTGGTTGTCCTCGACGGCGAGATTGATGCGCGAGAGTACGTCGCCCTGTTCATCGAGGGGCGTATTGACGTCCAGCGCGGTGCGATAGCGGTCCCAACTACCGGCGCTGGTTTGTAGAGTGGTGAACGCTTGCGGCTGGGGTTTCTTGGTGACGATGTTCACCGTGCCGCCGGGATCGCCTCGACCGTAGAGGCTGGCGGCCGGGCCTTTGAGCACTTCGATGCGTTCGATGTTGGCCGCATCCGGCGTGCTCGGGTAGCCGCGATTCGCGCTGAAGCCATCCTTGTAGAACTCGGACGTGGTGAAGCCGCGCACGCTGTATTCGTACAGGGTCAGGCCGCCGAAGTTGTTCTGTTTCGATACCCCGCCAGCGAAATCCAGCGCGCGTTCAACGCTGGCGCTGCCCAGATCCGAAAGCACGCTGGCCGGGACTACGCTGATGGCTTGCGGGATATCGCGAATCGCCGTGTCGGTTTTGGTCGCACTGGCGGAGCGAGTCGCGCGATAGCCGCTGACCGGGCCGGTAGGAGATTCATAGTCGGAGGTGACGCTGATGGCTTCGAGCTCAACGGGCTGCGGTTCATCGGCGAAGGCGGGATCGCAGAGCAAACCCAGGGTCAGGCCCAGCAGCGAAGCCTTTTTTCGAGACGACATGTTATGTTGTTCCAATTGTCAGAATTGAAACAATATAACATGCCCGTTGAGAATGTCTGTTATTCGCGCCGCTGGCGCGAAAACATTTTTACTCTTCTTTTTCTTTCACTGGTGCCGGCGGTGGACGCAGGCCGATTTCAGCGCTCAGCTTCAGCTCCTTGCCGTTGCGCATGACCTGGATCGTCACCTTGTCAGTCGGTTTGATTCGCGCCACCTGGTTCATCGAACGGCGACCATCGCCGGCCGGTTCGCCATCGATACTCAGAATCACATCGCCCAGCTGCAGGCCGGCTTTCTGCGCCGGGCCGTCACGGAAAATCCCCGCGACGACAATTCCCGGACGTCCGGACAAGCCAAACGACTCGGCCAGTTCCTGGGTCAGCGGTTGCACTTCGATGCCCAGCCAGCCACGGATCACCTGACCGTGCTCGATGATCGACTTCATGACTTCCATCGCCAGTTTCACCGGAATCGCAAATCCGATGCCTTGCGAGCCGCCGGACTTGGAGAAGATCGCCGTGTTGATGCCGGTGAGGTTGCCATTGGCATCGACCAGCGCACCGCCGGAGTTGCCCGGGTTGATCGCCGCGTCGGTCTGGATGAAGTCTTCGTAATTGTTCAGGCCCAACTGATTACGCCCGGTGGCGCTGATGATGCCCATGGTCACGGTCTGGCCGACGCCGAACGGGTTGCCGATGGCCAGCGCGACGTCGCCGATGCGAATGCTGTCGGAGCGGCCGACGGTGATCGCCGGGAGGTTTTTCAGGTCGATTTTCAACACCGCGAGGTCGGTTTCCGGGTCGCTGCCGATGACCCGTGCCAGCGTCTCGCGACCATCCTTGAGCGCCACGACAATCTGGTCGGCGCCGCTGGTGACGTGGTTGTTGGTGAGGATATAGCCCTCCGGGCTCATGATCACGCCGGAACCGAGGCTCGATTCCATGCGCTTCTGTTTCGGCGAGTTGTCACCGAAGAAGCGGCGGAACTGCGGATCCTCGAACAACGGATGCGCCGGTTTGTTGATGACCTTGGTGGTGTACAGGTTGACCACCGACGGTGCGGCGATACCTACCGCATCCGCATAGGACACCGGCCCCTGTTGCACGATCGTTGTCTGTGGCGCCTGTTGCAGATTGACGTCGAGGCTCGGTAGCCCGACCCACTCGGGGTAACGCTGAATAATCAACAGAGCGATAAGCACACCGGCCAACAGTGGCCAGCCAAAAAAACGCAGCGCCTTGAGCATTAAGCACGTTCCTGGAAAGGTTGCAGGCGAGGTCAGACCGCCCATAATGTCGCGCATTATACGAGGCCGCGCGTGCCTCTGAACGGGATATTTAGGAGTCTTTCATGGCCGTTGCCCTCAGCACCCTCGTCGAAGAAGCCGACCGTTACCTGACCAGTGCGAAAATTGCCGATTATTGCCCCAACGGTTTGCAGGTCGAAGGCCGCCCGCAGGTGATGCGCATCGTCAGTGGCGTCACCGCCAGCCAGGCTTTACTGGACGCCGCCGTGGAAGCCGAGGCCGACCTGATCCTGGTCCACCACGGGTATTTCTGGAAAGGCGAAAACCCCTGCGTCACCGGCATGAAACAGCGTCGCTTGAAAACCCTGCTCAAGCACGACATCAGTCTGCTGGCGTATCACCTGCCGCTGGATCTGCACCCGGACGTCGGCAACAACGTGCAACTGGCGCGTCAGCTCGACATCACTGTCGAAGGGCCGTTGGACCCGGGCAACCCGAAAGTCGTGGGTCTGGTGGGTTCGCTGAATGAGCCGATGACTGCCCGGGATTTCGCGCGCAAGGTACAGGAAGTCATGGGCCGCGAGCCACTGTTGATCGAAGGCAGCGGCATGATCCGCCGCGTCGGCTGGTGCACCGGCGGCGGCCAGGGTTATATCGATCAGGGCGTGGCGGCGGGGGTCGACCTGTTCATCAGTGGCGAGGCCTCCGAGCAGACGTTTCACAGCGCGCGGGAAAACGACATCAGCTTCATCGCCGCCGGCCATCACGCCACCGAACGCTATGGCGTGCAGGCGCTGGGCGATTATCTGGCGAAGCGCTTTGCCCTTGAGCACATCTTCATCGACATCCCGAACCCTATCTGACACACCGCGTTTCCCCTGTAGGAGTGAGCCTGCTCGCGATAGCTTTGTCATATCCAACATAGCTGTGACTGATTCACCGCTATCGCGAGCAGGCTCACTCCTACAGGGGGCTTTGCGCCCAAACGAGTGGGCATATTCATATACCCTTTCGATCTAGTTGGCGTCCTGATTAGAAGAGGTCGCTGTGCTAGGATTCCCCGCTCGAACACGGCCCGCTGGCCGTTCATAAGAAAGCTTTCGTGAGTAGCCATGGTCGACAAACTGACGCATCTGAAACAGCTGGAGGCGGAAAGCATCCACATCATCCGCGAGGTGGCCGCCGAGTTCGATAACCCGGTGATGCTGTACTCCATCGGTAAAGACTCCGCCGTGATGCTGCACCTGGCACGCAAGGCGTTCTTCCCGGGCAAACTGCCGTTTCCGGTGATGCACGTCGACACCCGCTGGAAATTCCAGGAGATGTACAAGTTCCGCGACAAGATGGTCGAAGAACTGGGCCTGGACCTGATCACCCACATCAACCCCGATGGCGTGGCGCAGAACATCAACCCGTTCACCCACGGCAGCGCCAAGCACACCGACATCATGAAAACCGAAGGCCTGAAGCAGGCACTCGACAAGCATGGTTTCGACGCAGCCTTCGGCGGTGCCCGTCGCGATGAAGAGAAGTCCCGCGCTAAAGAGCGCGTGTACTCGTTCCGCGACAGCAAGCACCGCTGGGACCCGAAAAACCAGCGTCCCGAACTGTGGAACGTCTACAACGGCAAGGTCAACAAGGGCGAATCCATCCGTGTATTCCCGTTGTCGAACTGGACCGAGCTGGACATCTGGCAGTACATCTACCTCGAAGGCATCCCGATCGTGCCGCTGTATTTTGCCGCCGAACGCGAAGTGATCGAGAAGAACGGCACGCTGATCATGATCGACGACGAGCGCATCCTTGAACACCTGTCCGACGAAGACAAAGCGCGCATCGTGAAAAAGAAAGTGCGGTTCCGCACCCTGGGCTGCTACCCGTTGACGGGCGCGGTGGAGTCCGAGGCCGAAAGCCTCACGGACATCATTCAGGAAATGCTCCTGACGCGAACTTCCGAGCGCCAGGGCCGGGTCATCGACCACGATGGCGCAGGCTCGATGGAAGACAAAAAACGTCAGGGTTATTTCTAAGGGGTTGTCATGTCGCACGCATCTGATTTGATCAGCGAGGACATCCTCGCCTACCTGGGCCAGCACGAACGTAAAGAGCTGCTGCGCTTTTTGACCTGCGGTAACGTCGACGACGGCAAGAGCACCCTGATCGGGCGCCTGCTGCACGACTCGAAGATGATCTACGAAGATCACCTCGAAGCGATTACCCGCGACTCGAAGAAATCCGGCACTACCGGTGACGACATCGACCTGGCGTTGCTGGTCGACGGTCTGCAGGCCGAGCGTGAGCAGGGCATCACCATTGATGTGGCCTACCGCTATTTCTCTACCGCCAAACGCAAATTCATCATCGCCGACACCCCCGGCCATGAGCAGTACACCCGCAACATGGCCACCGGTGCATCCACCTGTGACCTGGCGATCATTCTGGTCGATGCCCGTTACGGCGTGCAGACCCAGACCCGTCGCCACAGCTTCATCGCTTCGTTGCTGGGCATCAAACACATCGTCGTCGCCATCAACAAGATGGACCTGAAGGACTTCGATGAAGGCGTGTTCGAGTCGATCAAGGCCGACTACCTGAAGTTCGCCGAAGGCTTGAAGATGAAGCCGACCAGCATGCACTTCGTGCCGATGTCTGCCCTCAAGGGCGACAACGTGGTGAACAAGTCCGAACGCTCGCCGTGGTACACCGGCCAGTCGCTGATGGAAATTCTCGAGACCGTGGAAGTGGCGGGCGATCGCAATTTCACCGACCTGCGTTTCCCGGTGCAGTACGTCAACCGTCCGAACCTGAACTTCCGTGGTTTCGCCGGCACCCTGGCCAGCGGCATCGTGCACAAGGGCGACGAAGTCGTGGTGCTGCCGTCCGGCAAGAGCAGCCGGGTGAAGTCCATCGTCACGTTCGAAGGTGAGCTGGAACACGCAGGTCCCGGTCAGGCGGTGACGCTGACCATGGAAGACGAAATCGATATCTCCCGTGGCGACCTGCTGGTGCATGCCGACAACGTGCCGCCGGTCACCGACAGCTTTGAAGCGATGCTGGTGTGGATGGCCGAAGAGCCGATGCTGCCGGGCAAGAAATACGACATCAAACGCGCCACCAGTTACGTGCCGGGCTCGATTGCCAGCATCGTCAACAAGGTCGACGTCAACACTTTGGAAGAAGGCCCGGCGAGCGCGTTGCAGCTCAACGAAATCGGCAAGGTGAAGATCGCACTCGATGCACCGATCGCCCTCGACGGTTACGAAAGCAACCGCACCACCGGCGCATTCATTGTCATCGATCGCCTGACCAACGGCACCGTTGGCGCCGGCATGATCGTCGCTCAGCCAGTGGCTCATGGCACCGCCACGCACCACGGCAAACTGGCTCACGTGGCAACTGAAGAACGTGCCCAGCGCTTCGGCCAGCAACCGGCCACCGTGCTGTTCAGCGGCCTGTCCGGTGCGGGTAAAAGCACCCTGGCGTATGCGGTCGAGCGCAAGCTGTTCGACATGGGCCGTGCGGTGTTTGTACTGGATGGCCAGAACCTGCGTCACGATCTGAACAAAGGTCTGCCACAGGATCGCGCCGGTCGCACCGAGAACTGGCGTCGTGCTGCACACGTGGCGCGTCAGTTCAACGAAGCGGGCCTGCTGACATTGGCCGCCTTCGTTGCGCCGAGCGCCGAAGGTCGCGAGCAGGCCAAGGAACTGATCGGCAAGGATCGCTTGCTGACGGTCTACGTGCAGGCCTCGCCAACCGTATGCGCCGAACGTGATCCGCAAGGTCTGTATGCCGCTGGCGGCGACAATATCCCTGGCGAATCCTTCCCCTACGACGTGCCGCTCAACGCCGACCTGGTGATCGACACGCAGTCGCTGAGTCTGGAAGAAAGCGTCAAGCAAGTGCTGGAGCTGTTGCGTCAGCGTGGCGCCATATAAGCGTTAGCGCCAAATAAAAAGCCCGCCGATGAGCAATCATCGGC
>NZ_QETJ01000029.1:0-45421 GCF_003105095.1 Pseudomonas sp. NDM
CCTGCTCGCGATTGCGGTATGTCTGTCGACATCCATGTTGAATCCGAAATAGCAATCGCGAGCAGGCTCACTCCTACAGGGGAACGTAGCCCACCAGAATTCCCGTTTTTTTGCAGGAGCAATCATGACCCGTCCAAAGAAAGCCGAACCCGTTGCGCACGCCGAGCCGTCGAGAATCCGTGAAGGCCTGCCCTTCCCGCTCGGTGCGACCTGGGATGGTCTGGGGGTGAACTTTGCTCTGTTTTCCGCCAACGCCACCAAGGTCGAGCTGTGCATTTTCGACGACGCCGGCGAAGTCGAACTCGAGCGCATCGAGCTGCCGGAATACACCGATGAGATCTACCACGGCTACCTGCCGGACGCGCATCCGGGGCTGATCTATGGCTACCGCGTCTACGGGCCGTATGACCCGGCCAACGGCCATCGCTTCAACCACAACAAGCTGCTGATCGACCCGTATGCCAAGCAGTTGGTGGGTGAGCTGAAATGGTCCGAAGCGCTGTTCGGCTACACCATCGGCCACCCCGACGCCGACCTTAGTTTCGACGAACGCGACAGCGCGCCATTCGTGCCCAAGTGCAAGGTCATCGACCCGGCGCACACCTGGGGCAACGACCACCGGGTCAGCGTGCCGTGGGACAAGACCATCATTTATGAAACCCACGTGCGCGGCATCAGCATGCGTCACCCGTCGGTACCGGAAAACCTGCGCGGCACTTTCGGCGGCCTGATGGTCGACGACGTGCTTGAGCACATCCGCAAACTTGGCGTGTCCTCCGTCGAGCTGCTGCCGATCCATGCCTTCGTCAACGATCAGCACCTGCTGCAAAAAGGCATGACGAACTATTGGGGCTACAACAGCATCGCGTTCTTCGCTCCGGACCCACGCTATCTGGCCAGTGGCAAGATCGCCGAATTCAAGGAGATGGTCGCGCATCTGCACGATGCCAACCTCGAGGTCATTCTCGACGTGGTGTACAACCACACGGCCGAAGGCAACGAGCAAGGCCCGACCCTGTCGATGCGCGGTATCGACAACGCCTCGTACTACCGCTTGATGCCGGATGACAAGCGCTACTACATCAACGACTCCGGCACCGGTAACACCCTGGACTTGAGTCACCCGTGCGTACTGCAAATGGTCACCGACTCCCTGCGCTATTGGGCCAGTGAGATGCACGTCGACGGTTTCCGCTTCGACCTGGCGACCATTCTTGGCCGTTACCACGATGGCTTCGACGAACGCCACAGCTTCCTAGTTGCCTGCCGTCAGGACCCGGTGTTGCGTCAGGTGAAGATGATCGCCGAGCCGTGGGACTGCGGCCCCGGCGGCTATCAGGTGGGTAACTTCCCGCCGGGCTGGGTCGAGTGGAACGACAAGTTCCGTGACACCGTGCGCGCCTTCTGGAAAGGTGATGACGCCCAGCTCGCCGACTTTGCCAGCCGCATGACCGCTTCCGGCGAGATGTTCAACCAGCGCGGGCGCCGGCCGTATTCGTCGGTGAACTTCATCACTGCCCACGACGGTTTCACCCTCAACGATCTGGTCTCGTACAACGACAAGCACAACGAAGCCAACGACGAGAACAATCAGGACGGCAGCAACAACAACCTGTCGTGGAACCACGGCGTCGAAGGCCCGACCGACGACCCGGAAATCAATGCGCTGCGCCACCGGCAGATGCGCAACTTCTTCGCCACCCTGCTGCTCGCTCAGGGCACGCCGATGATCGTTGCCGGTGACGAGTTCGCGCGTACCCAGGACGGCAACAACAACGCCTATTGCCAGGACAGCGAGATCGGCTGGGTCAACTGGGATCTGAGCGAGGACGGCAAGGCCCTGCTCAAGTTCGTCAAGCGCCTGATCAAGCTGCGCCTGACTTATCCGATCCTGCGTCGCGGCCGCTTCCTGGTCGGCGAATACAACGAAGACATCGGCGTCAAGGACGTCACCTGGCTGGCACCGGACGCCACCGAGATGACCACCGAGCACTGGCACGACGCGCACAATCGCTGCCTCGGCATGCTCCTCGATGGCCGCGCGCAGGAAACCGGGATTCGTCGCAAGGGCGCTGATGCGACCCTGTTGCTGGTGGTCAACGCGCATCACGACATCGTCAACTTCACACTGCCGGAAGTGCCGGACGGCGGCTTCTGGACCTGCATGATCGACACCAATCAACCGTCGATTCGCGGCCAGGAACGCTTCGACTTCGGCCATGAATATTCGGTGACCGGGCGTTCGTTGCTGTTGTTCGAACTGCAACGTGACGAAGAAGATTGATATGGACTTTCAACATTATCTGGCCCGCCGTCCGCCAGATTACGCCGACACCAACGCCCTCGGCCGTTGCCTGAGGGCAATGGTCGAGGCCGGCCTCGACCGCTTGCCGTTACCCGGCAGCGGTCACACGCTGGAGCGTTTTCAGCGTCTGTCGGAAGTGGGCGGACACGATCTGGGGCTGTGCAAACTTTACGAGGGTCACACCGACGCGCTGGCGATCATCGAGCAATTGGGCGGTACGCCAACGCCGGGCAGCACGTGGGGAATGTGGGCTGCCGAACCGCCGCAAGCGCGGGTGAGAGTCACGCCGGCCGGGCATATGGTCACGCTGAACGGGCGCAAGGCCTGGTGTTCTGGTGCGGCGGTGCTTAGTCACGCCTTGCTCACTGCGTGGGACGCTGATGATCAACAGCAACTGGTTGCAGTCGCGCTCGATCAACCGGGCGTGACTATCACCGATCAAGGCTGGCAAGCCGTGGGCATGGCAGCCACCGGCAGCGTCGAAGTGCTGTTCGACAACGCCGAAGCGCAGGCCATCGGCAATCCCGGTGATTACCTGCAACGGCCGGGTTTCTGGCAAGGCGGCATCGGCATCGCCGCGTGCTGGTATGGCGCATCGCGACGGATTGCCGAAGCGCTGCGTCAGCATTGCGCCCAACGCGACGAACCCCATGCCCTCGCCCACCTCGGCGCCACTGACACAGCACTGCAAGCGGCTGCCGATGTGTTGCGCTTCAGCGCGCTGCAAATCGATGCGCAACCCGAGGCCGACGCTGAATTGCTTGCTCGTCGCGCCCGCGCGGTGGTCGAACAGTCTGCCGAACAGGTCATGCGCGAAGTCGGTCGGGCGCTGGGTGCCGGGCCGTTTTGTCAGGATCGGCATTTTGCGCGATTGAGTGCGGACTTGCCGGTGTTCCTGCGCCAGAGTCACGCCGAACGCGACCTTGCTGCGCTGGGCCAGCAGATTGCCGGTCAATCCCGCGAGGTCTGGGCGTTATGAAGGACAACCCGATCGTCGGCCAGGGCACTTCGCTGCAGCAATGGCAGGGTTCGCGGCGCCTGGCCGAGTTGCCCGCCATCGACATCCTTGACCTCGTACCGCTGGGATCGCGGGCGGTGATCGTCGCACCGCATCCGGATGACGAAGTGCTCGGTTGCGGCGGCATCATGCAGTTGCTGGCGGCAGCCGGACGTCCGTTGCAGTTGATCTCGGTCACCGATGGCAGCGCCAGTCACCCCGGCTCGCAACGCTGGCCGGTCGAGCGTTTGAGCGTGGTGCGTCCGCAGGAATCGGCCGAAGCCCTGCGTCGCCTCGGTTTGCCGATGCACAGTCTGAAATGGCTGCGCGGCGGTTTTACCGACACCCAAGTGGCGGCTCAGGAAACCGGGTTGAGCGACTTCATCGCCAGTTATCTGCATGCCAGTGACGTGGTCTTCACCACCTGGCGCGAGGATGGCCATAGCGATCACGAGGCCGTCGGTCGCGCCAGTGTCGAAGCGGCGCGCCGCGTCGGGGCTGCCTGTCATGAACTGCCGGTCTGGACGTGGCACTGGGCGACCCCGGAGGACGCCTCGGTGCCTTGGGATCGGGCGTGCAAGATTCTGCTGTCACCGACGCACATCGCCCGTAAACGCCACGCAGCGCATGCATTCGCCAGCCAGTTGGAAGGTGATCGCGACGTCGGGCTAGGGCCAGTGCTCGCGCCTTATGTGCTCGATCGTTTGTTGCAACCTTTTGAAGTGGTGTTCCTGTGAGCGTCGATGACCGCTATTTCGATGGACTGTTCGCCGGCAATGACGACCCTTGGGCATTCCGCCAGCGCTGGTACGAGCAGCGCAAACGCGCGATCACCCTCGCCGCCCTGCCCCGTCCGCGCTACCGGGCGGTGTTCGAACCCGGTTGCGCCAATGGCGAACTGAGTGCGGAACTGGCACCACGTTGCGACCGCCTGCTGTGCTGCGACACTGCAAGCGCGGCAGTGAAGCTCGCGCGTACTCGCTTGAGTGTCTTCGAGCATGCCGAAGTCCGCCCGGGCCGTCTTCCGGGTGACTGGCCGGAGGAAAAATTCGACCTGATTGTATTTAGCGAAATCGGGTACTACCTCGATGAGAACGATCTGACAGAAGTGATCCGCCGCATCAGTGAATCGCTGACGGCCGACGGCCAATTGCTGGCCTGCCACTGGCGCCCGCCGATTGATGGCTGCCCGCTGAATGCGCGTCAGGTACACGATCAGATCCACGATCAATTGGCATTGCCGCGTCTGGTACTGCATCAGGAAGCGGATTTCATTCTCGAACTGTGGAGCCGCGAGCCACGCTCGGTGGCGGCCCTGGAGGGCTTGCGTTGATCGGTATTGTGATTCCCGCGCACAACGAAGAGGCGCTGCTCGATGAATGTCTGCGCGCCGCCCTGCGGGCTGGCGAACATGCGCAACTGGCCGGCGAGCCGGTGGAAATCCTCGTGGTGCTCGACAGTTGCAGCGATGGTTCGGCGCAGATCGTCAGTGCTTATCCGGTGCTGAGTCTGCAGATCGAAGCACGCAACGTTGGCGAAGCCCGCGCCGCCGGTGCGCGCCTGCTGCTTGAACGCGGTGCACGCTGGATCGCCTGCACCGACGCCGACAGCCGCGTCGCCGATGACTGGCTGGCGGCACAACTGGGCCTGGAGGCTGACGCGGTGTGCGGCACGGTCACGGTCGAGCATTGGCATGAGTCGTTCGATGAAGCGGCGCAGATTCGCTACCACCGCCACTATCAGGCTCGCGATGGCCATCGACATATTCATGGGGCCAACCTCGGCGTCAGTGCCGAGGCCTATCGTCTGGTGGGTGGCTTCAAACCGCTGACCTGTGACGAGGACGTGCAACTGGTGCGCGCGCTGGAGCGCAGCGGTGCCAACATCGCCTGGAGTCACCGCCCACAGGTGCACACCAGCGCCCGTCTCGACAGTCGGGCCAAGGGCGGATTCGGTGACTTTCTGCGCAATCTGGCACAGCTGGAATAAAAAAATACGGTTCAGATTGATCTGTGACGCGACGAATCTGCTGTCTTGAGCAATACTCTGCCTCGCAGTAATCCAAGGGTTGGAGCACTGCACCGTTGCTATTCTTTTGCCTTCACGGGCCGCGACCAGCATTGGCTGCTCACGACTGAGGGCGAGACACTACAAGGACGTCGCACTCATGAAACCGTCATTGCTCAACGAACACGGGCTGCCAGCACAGATCTGGAACAGCGCCCCGCAACTCGACAATATTCCCGTCATCAACACCCACAGTCTGGTACACGCCGGTGCCCGCGCCGTGGTCATCGCCCCGCATCCGGGTGATGAAGTCGTCACCTGCGGCGGTTTGCTGCAGTTACTCTCCAGTCTTGGCCACCCGCTGCAATTGCTCTCCATCACCGACGGCAGCGCCAGCCATCCCGGCTCGCGGCAATGGTCGGAACAACGCCTGAGCGTCTTCCGCCCGCAGGAAAGCGTCGAAGCCCTGCGCCGCCTCGGTTTGCCGATGCACAGCCTGAAGTGGGTGCGCGGCGGATTTACCGACAACGCGCTGAGTGATCAGCAAAGCCAGCTGACTGAATTCATCGGCCGTTACCTGCGGCCGGGCGACGTGGTGTTCAGCACCTGGCGCGAGGATGGTCCGGCGGATCATGAGGTGGTTGGCCGAGCCAGTTTCGACGCGGCACTCAAAGCCGGGGCGACCTATCACGACGTGCCGGTGTGGGCCTGGCACTGGCCGGAGCGCGAGCAACGCATGATCCCGTGGGAGCGTGCGCGCAAGCTGCGCCTCGACACCTGGACCGTGGCGCGCAAGAGCCACGCCACCCACGCCTATGCCAGCCAGCTCAAGGGCGAACCGGCCATCGGCATTGCGCCGCTGCTGCCGCCGGTGCTGCTGGAGCGGATGCGCTTGCCGTATGAAATCGTCTTTGTCTAGACACCACATCCCCCCTGTAGGAGTGAGCCTGCTCGCGATAGCAATCTGTCAGTTGAAGCAGGGTTGACTGACACTGCGCCATCGCGAGCAGGCTCACTCCTACATTGCCTGGCGTCGCTCAGAAAACGGAACTGCCACCCCCTCCAACCAGTCGCATGAACAGGCATGGCCCAATTCAGAGGAGTGAACGTGTCCAGCGATCCCAAGCGTCAAGCGGTCGACGCGCCAGTCATTCATCGCCTGCGGGTACTCACGGTCAACACCCACAAAGGCTTCACCGCATTGAATAGGCGGTTCGTCCTCCCGGAGCTGCGCGAAGCGATGCGCAGCACCTCGGCGGACCTGGTGTTTCTGCAGGAAGTGGTGGGTGAACACGAACGTCATTCGAGTCGCTACAACGACTGGCCGCAGACCTCGCAATACGAATTCCTCGCCGACAGCATGTGGAGCGATTTTGCCTACGGGCGCAACGCCGTTTATCCCGATGGTCATCACGGCAATGCACTGCTGTCGAAATACCCGATCCGCGAATACCGCAATCTCGATGTCTCGATCACCGGCCCGGAACGTCGCGGGTTGTTGCACTGCATCCTCGATGTGCCCGGGCATGCCGAGGTGCATGCGATCTGTGTGCATTTGAGCTTGCTGGAAAGCCATCGGCAGTTGCAGTTGCAGCTGCTTTGCCAGTTGCTCGAATCACTGCCGGACGACGCGCCGGTGATCATTGCCGGCGATTTCAATGACTGGCAGTTGCAGGGCAACGCTGCCCTCGCCCGTCGCGACTATTTGCACGAAGCCTTCGAGCGTCATCATGGGCGTCCGGCGAAAACCTATCCCGCACGTTTTCCACTACTGCGCCTGGACCGGATTTATCTGCGCAATGCCAGCAGCCATGATCCAAGGATTCTCGGCAACAAACCATGGACGCATCTCTCGGATCACCTTCCTCTGGCGGTTGAAGTGCATCTTTAGGTGCGTTTTTGACAGCAGGAAACTGACAGTTCCTTCCGGCTATCCCCGGTCGGGATGACCTTTCGTCGGCGGCAGAAAACCGTCAGCCGACCACTTCGCAAGCGTTTTTCCATGCAAACAATCACTTAGTTATGTGCAGAAAAACAAACGCTTGCGAAGGCTGATTTATGCACGCCATTCATCGTGCATTTTCTTGACGCGCAGGCGTCACTCTTCTTATCTCTACCTTACTACCCCCGGAATCACTACTGGGGCTGACCTTCCGGCACTCGCGAAATCGAGCAGCCGCGGTTCGCCCCGCTCTATTCGGTCGCCCCTCGTTCGGGGTAGGAGAGACGCCAGACTCGAGATGACGCATGCGCTTGCAAGGTAGACCCCCATGAAAACTTCACTGACCCCACACGAATTGAAAATCACCTTTTGCACAGTGTCAGGTTCGCTGTTGCTGTGCTCATCCATGGAGGCGCATGCGGGATCTGCGGCGGATGAAACCACGTGGTATCGCGCCGATATGCCTGTTATGACGTTGCCGGTAACCGTAATAACGCCCGGACCACTGCCGTTGCGTCAGCAAAGTTCACGTCTGATCACCGAAGATCTGGCGCCCTCCGCGTGGGATGAGCTGTACGGCAGAAGCGCTCGACGCGCGCAGACCGATGCGCTGGCCTCTGGCTACGCGATCCCCGGCGGCGAGTTCAAAGGCCCGGCGGTGGTCACCTTGAAAAGCGCCAATGGCGCGACCCAGACCTTGGGCCTGATCGGTGGCGACAATCAGATTGAACTGAGTGCCGGTGGTGCATTGAACCGCCGCGCCCTCGCGGACCGCAGCACTGACAACCTGAACCTGCAAGGTCAGAGCCTGGGTGCTTATTACAGTCTTGTGGGCGCGCAGGGTTGGCACGTCGACCTGTCGGCCAGCGGCGGTCGGGTCAGCGGTTTCAGTCGTACCGCGCAAGGAAATCGCCAGGCCGCCGAAGGCAGTGCGATGACGTTTTCGGTCGAGGGTGGCTATCCGATTGGTTTGAGTGAGAACTGGGTGGTAGAACCGCAGGCGCAATTGATCAACCAACGCATCAGCCTCGATGCTCCGTATGCAGGCGCGGGCAATGCCTCTTCGACCGACCTGACCGCGTGGAGTGGCCGCGTCGGTGCGCGATTGAAAGGCAGTTATGACTTGAATGGCTTACCGGTGGAGCCGTATGTGCGCACCAACCTTTGGCACACTGTGTACACCGGTAGCACGGTGACGCTGGACCAGGTCGACAAGATCAGCAGCAGCCGCAAGTCTTCAACAGTGGAATTGGGCTTGGGACTGGTGGCGCGGGTCACACCGGCAGTAAGCCTGTACATGAGCGCCGATTACAGCAGCGATGTGGATGACAATGACCTGAACGGCATCATCGGCAGCCTTGGGGTGCGGATGCGCTGGTGATCTGCTGAACGCTGAAAAACCTTGTGGGAGCGAGCCTGCTCGCGAAAGCGGTGCCACCTTCAACATCATCGTTGACTGACATGGCGCCTTCGCGAGCAGGCTCGCTCCCACAGTTGCTAACCCTGCGGCTTGAGGATCAACACTGCCAACGGTGGCAGATTCAGTTCCAGCGACAGCGACTGACCATGGCTAGGCACTTCTTCGGTCAACGCTCCGCCGCCATTGCCATAGTTGGAACCGGCATAAATATCGGCGTCACTGTTGAACAACTCGGTCCAGCGCCCGGCAAACGGTACCCCGACCCGATACGACTGGCGCGGTACCGGTGTGAAGTTGGCAACCACCAGAACTGGCGAACCGTCCTTGCTCCAGCGCAGCCAGGCGTAGACGCTGTTGATCGCATCATCACCAATCAACCACTGGAAGCCCTGCGGCGCGTCGTCCTGATCGTGCAACGCCGGCTCTTCGCGATACAGCCGATTGAGATCGCCGACCAGTTTCTGCACACCTTTGTGCTCGGAGTACTGCAGCAGGTACCAGTCCAGCTGCTGATCGTGGTTCCACTCGCGCCATTGGCCAAACTCACAGCCCATGAACAACAACTTCTTGCCCGGATGAGTCCACATGAAGCTCAGATAGGCGCGCAGGTTGGCAAATTTCTGCCAGCGATCACCGGGCATCTTGTCGATCAGCGAGTGCTTGCCGTGCACCACTTCGTCGTGGGAGATCGGCAGGATGAAGCGTTCGGACCAGGCGTAGACCAGACCAAAGCTCAACTCGTTGTGGTGATGGGCGCGATACACCGGATCCTGCTGGATGTAGTGCAGCGAATCGTGCATCCAGCCCATGTTCCATTTGTAGGAGAAGCCCAATCCGCCCTGCTGGGTGCTCTGGCTGACGCCCGGCCATGCAGTGGATTCTTCGGCAATCACCAGCGCACCCGGCGCTTCCAGTTCCACTACGTCGTTCAAATGGCGCAGGAAGTCGATCGCCTCCAGGTTCTCCCGACCGCCGTGGCGATTCGGCACCCATTCGCCAGCCTTGCGCGAATAGTCGCGATACAGCATCGACGCCACCGCATCGACACGCAGGCCATCGATATGGAAGTGCTTCAGCCAGTGCAGCGCCGAGGCGAGCATGTAGCCGTGCACTTCAGTGCGACCGAGGTTGTAGATCAGCGTGTCCCAATCCTGGTGGAAGCCTTCCAGCGGGTTGCCGTATTCGTACAGCGCGGTGCCGTCGAACTGTGCCAGACCGTGGGTATCAGTCGGGAAATGCGCCGGCACCCAGTCGAGAATCACACCGATGTCGGCCTGGTGACAGGCATTGACGAAAGCGGCGAACTGATCCGGCGTGCCGTAGCGCGCGCTCGGGGCAAATTGCGAGAGCAACTGATAACCCCAGGAACCGCCGAACGGGTGCTCCATGATCGGCATCAATTCGATGTGAGTGAAGCCCAGCTCTTTGACGTAAGGAATCAGCCGCTCAGCCAGCTCCGGCCAAGTGTACTGACGCGCCACTTCACCCAGATCATCCAGTTCGCACTGCCAAGAACCGGCGTGCAACTCGTAGATCGACAGAGGCCTGGAGCGCTGCTGGCGATCCTGGCGGGCATTCATCCAGTCGTGATCCTGCCAGTCGATCTGCAGCGGCGCGGCGACTTTTGACGCGGTGTCCGGCGGCAGGCTGGTGGCCAGGGCCATCGGGTCGGCCTTGAGCGGCAGAATGCCGTGGGCACCGAGTATTTCGTACTTGTACAACTCCCCCGCTTGGAGGCGCGGGAGGAACAACTCCCAGACGCCGGAAGGATGGCGCAAGCGCATCGGGTGACGGCGCCCGTCCCAGACGTTGAAATCACCGACCACCGACACCCGGCGGGCATTCGGCGCCCACACGGCAAAACGCACACCGTCAACACCATCAATGGTTTTCAGTTGCGCACCGAGGCAGGCGCTGAGGTCGCGGTGATTGCCTTCGGCGAACAGATACAAATCCATCTCGCCGAGCAACTGGCCAAAGCTGTACGGATCTTCGGCAACCTGCTCGCCACCGGCCCAGCGCGTGCGCAACAGGTACCGGCGCGCCTTATCGAAATGGCCGACAAACAGCCCCGGCGTTTCGGTCATCTGCAGCGGACCGATTTCCTCCCCGCTGTCCTTGTCCAGCACCGCGACACTCAGCGCGCCCGGCAGATAAGCCCGGATGAACTGCCCGCCGGCGCCATCGCCATGCGGGCCGAGGATCGAAAACGGGTCCTGATGTTCAGCGCGTACCAAGGCATCGATGTCGCGTGCCGAGGGCAACAATGCTTCCTTTACCACACCCTGTTCCTTGTTCGAGAAACTCATGACTACTCTCCACCAAGATCGGAAAAGGGTTTAAGCCCAGTCAATAATCCATACAAGCCGTGCAACGGCACGGGCAGCCACGTTGGGCGGTTTTCCGCTTCGTAGGCCACTTCATAAGCGGCTTTTTCCAGGCCGAACAACGCCAGCGCGGCGTCGGCGCCTTGAGGATCCTGCCAGGCATGCTCAAGACTAGCTGCCGCCTCGCGATATGCCTGCACAAATGCCTCGCGTGCCTCGCGCAGATAACGCTCAGCGACGCGTTTGCGCGCTGTTTCAGCTTCAGTGCTGTTATCAACGTTGTGCACGTTGATGGTCATCGCCGCTGCGTAATCGAACGAACGCAAAACACCGCTGACGTCTTTGTACGGGCTGTGCTTGCCGCGACGCTCGCTCAACGGCCGCGCCGGTTCGCCCTCGAAGTCGATCAGGTAGGCATCGCCCTTGATCACCAGTACCTGACCCAAATGCAAGTCGCCGTGCACCCGGATGCGCAAACCACCGGTGGCTTTCTTCGCCAGGTCCTGCACATGGGCAAGAATGGTTTTCTTCTCATCGAGCAGACGCTTGACCAGTTTCTGATCCGCGGCGTTCAACTCGCCTTGATGCTGCTTGAGCAATTTCAAGGCATGTTCAACCTGCGCGGTGACGTCCTTGCTTGTCGCGGCCATGTCCTTGCTCGACGACACCTGCGGAGCAAAGTCGGCGTTGTCGGTTGGTGCAGCAAGCACCTGATGCATCTCGCCCAGACGCTGGCCGAGCATGCCGGCGAAGTCCTTGAGCTCGCCCAGGGCGTTGTAATGCTGCTCCTGCTCGGACATGGCGTCGGCCAGTTCGTCGCGCAGCGCCCGCTCGAGGTTGTTTTGCGTCCATTCCCACGCGTCGCCCTGATTGCTCAGATAGCCCTGGGCGATCATCAGCAGGTTATCTTCGCCCTGTGCGTCACGGCGAATCACCGAACCGAGCAGTGGAGAGATATTGGCAAACCCGGCCTCGGTCAGGTAAGCGCTCATCTCCAGTTCCGGGTGTACGCCAGAAGCGACTTTGCGTATCAGCTTAAGCACCAGACTGTTGCCGATCACCACCGAACTGTTCGATTGCTCGGCGGACAGGTAGCGCACATCCGACTCAGCGCCAAGGCCAAGTTTTTCCAGATGCGGGGTCTGTTCAAAGCGGATTTCGCCTTCGATCGACTCCAATACCGTGTTGTTCTGCATGCCTTGCAGCACCGCGCGGACAAAGGTTTCCAGACTGAATGCATCAGTGATCAAGCCAACCTGACGCACACGGCGTACACGCGACAGCGCCAATTGCTGCGGCAACGGCGGGCCGACGTGGTCTTCGGCAATGAAGCCGAACGGCAGTTGATAACGATTGGTCTGGCCGCCACTGGTGACCTCGATTTCGCTGAGCAGCACCGGATGCTGGGCGTCGCCGAAGCGCACACCGTAAGCCAGATTGACCTTTTCGATGGCCGCGTCCTTGCCGGCGAACCAGCGACGGTTCTGCAGCCAGCTCGGCAGGATGCTTTGCTCCAGCGTCGTACGCGACGGCGCTTCGAGCAGTTCTTCCATGCGTTTTTTCAGCACCAGCGTAGTGAAGTCCGGCAGGCTCTGCGCCGGCTCGACGTGCCAGCTCGGCATCTGGTTTTCCGCTGCCAGGGCGAACCAATAGAAGCCGTACGGCGCCAGGGTCAGGAGGAAATTCAACTGGCCGATCGGCGGGAACGCGTTACCGCCAAGCATTTCCACCGGCACCATGCCGACGTAAGCCGACAGATCCAGTTCGACCGCTTGCGCACTGCGCGAGACGTTGGCCACGCACAGAATGATCTCGTGCTTGCCGTCGGCGTCGGTGTATTCGCGGGTATAAGCCAGCACGCGACGGTTGCTCGGCGAGAGCATTTTCAACGTGCCACGGCCGAACGCCTTCGACTGCTTGCGCACCGCCAGCAGGCGCCGCGTCCAGTTCAACAGCGAGTGAGGATCGCCGGACTGGGTTTCGACGTTGACCGACTGATAGCCATACTGCGGATCCATGATCGGCGGCAGCACCAGACTCGCCGGATCAGCGCGGGAGAAACCGCCGTTGCGGTCGATCGACCATTGCATCGGCGTCCGCACACCGTCGCGGTCGCCGAGGTAGATGTTGTCGCCCATCCCGATTTCGTCGCCGTAATACAGGGTCGGCGTGCCGGGCATCGACAGCAGCAGGCTGTTGAGCAGCTCAATACGGCGGCGGTCGCGCTCCATCAACGGCGCGAGACGACGGCGAATGCCGAGGTTGATCCGCGCGCGACGGTCAGCCGCGTAGTAATTCCACAGATAATCGCGCTCGCGATCGGTGACCATTTCCAGGGTCAGCTCATCGTGGTTGCGCAGGAAAATCGCCCATTGGCAGTTCGCTGGGATTTCCGGGGTCTGGCGGAGGATGTCGGTGATCGGGAAACGGTCTTCCTGGGCCAGTGCCATGTACATGCGCGGCATCAGCGGGAAGTGGAACGCCATGTGGCATTCGTCGCCATTCAACCCAGCAGCATCGGTGTCACCGAAATACAGCTGAGTGTCTTCCGGCCATTGGTTGGCCTCGGCCAGCAGCATGCGATCGGGATAGTTGGCGTCGATCTCGGCACGGATCTGCTTGAGGACGTCGTGGGTCTCGGGCAGGTTTTCGTTGTTGGTGCCGTCGCGCTCGATCAGGTACGGAATCGCGTCGAGGCGCAGACCGTCGATGCCCATGTCCAGCCAGTAACGCATCACCGACAGCACGGCTTTCATTACTTGCGGGTTGTCGAAGTTCAGATCCGGCTGGTGGGAATAGAAACGGTGCCAAAAATATTGGCCGGCTACCGGATCCCAAGTCCAGTTGGACTTCTCAGTGTCGAGGAAAATGATCCGCGTGCCGTCGTATTTCTGGTCGTCATCGGACCAGACATAGAAGTCCCGTGCCGCTGAACCGGGCTTGGCTTTGCGTGCACGCTGGAACCACGGGTGCTGGTCGGAAGTGTGGTTGATGACCAGCTCGGTGATCACTCGCAGCCCGCGCTTGTGCGCTTCGGCGATGAAGCGCTTGGCGTCGGCCATCGTCCCGTAGTCGCTGTGCACCCCACGGTATTCGGCGATGTCATAACCGTCGTCGCGGCGTGGCGATGGATAGAACGGCAGCAACCAGATGGTGTTGACGCCGAGGTCGGCAATGTAATCGAGTTTGGCGATAAGCCCGGGAAAGTCGCCGATCCCGTCATTGTTGGAGTCGAAAAACGATTTGACGTGAACCTGATAGATCACCGCGTCCTTGTACCAGAGCGGGTCTTTGATGAAGGCGGCTGCCTTGGGTTTCTTCGCCATGTGGAACTCCTGTTGAATTCTGAAAGCCACAGCAGAAACCCTGTGGCGAGGGAGCTTGCTCCCGCTGGGTTGCGTAGCAACCCCCAATGCATTGATACGAACTTACGGCGCCTGCAGGCTTTGCGACTGCTGTGCAGTCGAGCGGGAGCGAGCTCCCTCGCCACAGGTGCGCCATTTACTACGTAGCGCTGATCCGCCAAATCCCGAACGGCTGATACGCCGGGTCGATGCGCATGAACTGGTACTTGCCGTGCCAGTCCCAGCGATGGCCGTTCATCAGGTCCTCGCCGTGGGTGGTGGCGTCGTCCGGCAGGCCCATTTCCCACAACGGCAGTTCGAAATTCGCTTCCTGCACGTTATGCGGGTCGAGGCTCACTGCGACCAGAATGAAGTTGCTGCCATCAGCGCTGCGCTTGCCGAAGTACAGAATGTTGTCGTTCCAGGCGTTATAGATTTTCAGGCCCAGATGCGTATGCAGCGCCGGGTTCTGCCGACGAATACGGTTGAGCTGGGCGATCTCGGCAATGATGTTGCCCGGGGCGGTGAAATCGCGGACGCGGATTTCATACTTCTCCGAATCCAGATATTCCTCTTTGCCCGGCACCGGCGCCGATTCGCACAGCTCAAAACCCGAATACATACCCCACAGCCCCGAGCCCATCGTTGCCAAGGCCGCACGGATGAGGAAACCGGGACGGCCTGACTCGTGCAGGAACGCCGGGTTGATGTCCGGGGTGTTGACGAAGAAATTCGGCCGGTAGCATTCGCGCCACGGCGACTGATTCAGCTCGGTGAAATACTCCGCCAGTTCGGCCTTAGTATTGCGCCAGGTGAAATAGGTGTAGCTCTGCGAGTAACCGACCTTGCCCAGACGCGCCATCATCGCCGGCGTGGTGAAGGCCTCGGCGAGGAAGATCACTTCCGGATACAGCGTGCGCACATCGGCAATCAGCCATTGCCAGAACGGCAGTGGTTTGGTGTGCGGGTTGTCGACGCGGAAGATTTTTACGCCCTCCTTGACCCAGCCGACGACAATGTCGCGCAACTCGACCCACAGGCTCGGAATCGCATCCGGCGCGTAGAAGTCGACGTTGACGATGTCCTGGTATTTCTTCGGCGGGTTTTCGGCGTATTTGATCGTGCCGTCCGGGCGCCAGTTGAACCACCCCGGATGTTCCTTGAGCCACGGGTGATCCTGGGAACACTGGATGGCGAAGTCGAGAGCGATTTCCAGCCCATGATCGGCAGCAGCAGCCACCAACCGGCGGAAATCTTCACGGGTGCCGAGCTGCGAGTGAATCGCCTCGTGACCGCCCTCCTCGCTGCCGATCGCGTACGGGCTGCCTGGATCGTCCGGCCCGGCGGTGAGGGAGTTGTTGCGGCCCTTGCGGTGGGCGCGGCCGATGGGGTGGATAGGCGTGAAATAAAGCACGTCGAAGCCCATGTCCTGAATCATCGGCAGGCGCGAGTGGACGTCGTTGAACGTGCCGTGTCGCTTGGGATCGTCGGTAATCGAGCGCGGAAACAGCTCGTACCAACTAGCGAACTCGGCGAGTTCGCGCTCGACGTCCATGGGAAACTCTGCGCTGATGCTCAGATAGGCGCGGTGGTCGGCCTGAGCCATCAAATCCGCACTGCGCGAGTGCAGAAACAGCGCGACCTGCTCGGTTTCGAGCAGACCGGACAATTCATGGTGCAGCGCCGCCAGCTGCTCGCTGAGCTGACCTTCGCTGCGCTCGGCGGCCTGTTGCACCATGGTCCGGCCTTCCTGCAGCTCCAGAGACACCGGCACCGCAGCGTTGTGCTTCTTCTCCAGTTCGTACTGGAAGCTGGCGAAATGGTCGATCCACGCTTCGATGCAATATAGATAGCGGCCCTGCTCCTCGGGACGGAACTGGCCTTGCCAGGTGTTGTTGCCCTGATCGGACATGACCTCGGTCTGCCAGGTTTCCTGGCCTTCCTCGCGCCAGCGGATGCGTACGGCGAGCTTGTCATGGCCGTCGGCAAACACCTTGCTGGTCACCACCACTTCGCGCCCGGCAATCGACTTGACGGCAAACTGGCCGCCGTCGAGGGTCGGCATGGTGTTTTCGATGACGATACGTGGGAGCAGTAATGCCTGCGACAGCGGCATGTGCGGGTTGTAACTCAGCTCTGAAGGTCTTTCAGCAGTCATTGAGCATCTCTCCTTAACGCCCCAAGGACGCTCTTGTGCCGGAACAGTATTCGCGACAAAGCGCCGGCCCTGTCATGAACTCACTTAGGTTCCGAGCAACCGGCGCGGGGAAAAGTTCAGATGAAATTAACAAGACAAAGCCGCGGATCGAATTTGCCGTGGCCGGGTCAACTCACTTAAGCACGTCCCACGCCATGTGCCATAAGGAGGTCACCAGATGAGCATCCCGATCCCGGCCCACACGCCCGATCCGAACATCGACAAACCCACCCTGCCCGAGACCGAGCCGCCACCGGTGCCCGAGCAAGAACCGCCCGGCACCACGCCACCGCCAAAGGAAGAACCGCCGAGCACCATGCCACCGGTGATCCTCTGACCCCTGCACGTCTCTCTGCCATCCCTGTAGGAGCTGCCGAAGGCTGCGATCTATTTTTGCCGCGCTGCAAATCAAAAGATCGCCGCCTTCGGCAGCTCCTACACGGGACCGAGCGATTGGCTAGAGGTGGTCGTTCTTGTCGACATCCTTTTCGAACACTCTCACTACGTGCGGCATCACATTGAAGATCGCCAGCGCCAGGATGGTGCTGAGCAATGCCGTCGCTTCCTTGCCCAGCCCCGCCGCCACGCCGATCGCCGCAGTCATCCATAAACCGGCAGCTGTGGTCAGGCCTTTGACATGAGCTTCATCGCCCTGCTGATTTTTCAGAATCGTGCCGGCGCCGAGGAAGCCGATCCCGGCAATCACACCCTGCAACACGCGACTCATCGCATCGGATTCCGCGCCCGAGGTCTGCGGCACCAGAACAAACAGCGCTGCCCCCAAGGCCACCAGCATGTGCGTGCGCACCCCGGCGGCCTTGCCTTTATGTTCACGCTCGAAACCGAGAATCCCACCGAGTAGAGCCGCCATCACCAGACGTACGGTGATCCGCGTCAATTGCGAGGCATCACCGATGTCGGCAAATTCGGCTTGCATCGTTGCCCACACTTCATCCCACCAGTCTTCCATCGTGCTTCCCTTGTTATTGGTTCGATAATCGATGGACAACAGCGACCATTAATCGGTTGCGCAGAACGATTGGCACGCTGCGCGTCCTAATGTGCAGACCTCCCTGCAAAAAAGGACTGCCGACATGCCCGTGCGAATCGATGAATCCAACCCCGAGCAGAAAGTGTGTTTTTTCACCGTCGAACACGGCGAGGAAATCCGCATCTGCGACACCCTCGAAGTCATGACCGATAGCGAAAAAGCCATGTCGTACGTGGACATCGAAGGTAAACGCACCTACATCACTGAAGCCGAGGCTGATGCCTTGACCGTCGCCGGGGCCAGGGACGGGCGCAAACACCTGAAGGCCGATGACTCTGATTCGGTGGTTTGACTGATCTCGCTCAATACTCTGCGCAAACGCCTGCCCCAGGCGTTTGCGCCGCGCCCGGCCTGATGCTTCAAGTTGTCGCAGGCCTTGTACCAAAACTCATCTGATCCGCTTTTTATTGCCAGACCTGAATCTGTTCTGCTAACAGATCGGCGCTCATAGTGCATCAGCCTGATGGAGGCTGATGAGCGAACGACCATGAGCGAGCAAATCCCCGTCCGAACCGTAGAAGCATCGCCGACGATAAAAAACGTCCCCGCGCGCCCGCTGAGGGCAATTGCCCAATCCAGCGACAAGCAGATCCACACCCGCAGTTTCACCGGTCTGTTCCGCAACTTGCGCATCAGCGGCGCCGGTTTTTTGTTTGTGTTGTTCTTCGGCACTGTCTGGCTCAACTGGGGCGGCCGCCAGGCGGTGCTGTGGGATTTGTCGGAAAGCAAATTCCACATTTTCGGCGCGACATTCTGGCCGCAGGATTTCATTCTGCTTTCGGCGCTGCTGATCATCGCCGCGTTCGGTCTGTTCGCGATTACCGTGTTCGCCGGGCGGGTATGGTGCGGTTACACCTGCCCGCAGAGTTCGTGGACCTGGATCTTCATGTGGTGCGAGAAGATCACCGAAGGCGAGCGCAACCAGCGGATCAAACTGCAAGCCGCGCCGTGGGGTCTCAACAAACTGGCGCGCCGCGCGGCCAAGCACACGCTGTGGCTGGCAATTAGCGTGATGACCGGCCTGACCTTCGTGGGTTACTTCACTCCTATCCGGCCATTGGCCGACGAACTGCTGACCCTGCAAATCGGTGGCGTCAGCCTGTTCTGGGTGCTGTTCTTCGCTGCCGCCACCTACATCAACGCCGGTTGGCTGCGCGAAGCGGTGTGCATGCACATGTGTCCGTATGCGCGATTCCAGAGTGTGATGTTCGACAAGGACACGCTGACCATTGCCTACGACGCCGCCCGTGGCGAAAACCGTGGCCCGCGCAAGCGTGACGTGCGCCCGGTCGAAGCAGGCCTGGGCGACTGCATCGACTGCCAGTTGTGCGTGCAGGTCTGCCCGACCGGCATCGACATCCGCGACGGTTTGCAAATGGAATGCATCGGCTGCGCGGCGTGCATCGATGCCTGCGACTCGATCATGGACAAAATGCATTACCCGCGCGGCTTGATCCGCTACAGTTCCGAGCGCGAACTGCAGGGCGGCAAGACCCATCTGCTGCGTCCGCGTCTGATTGGCTACACGGCGGTGCTGGTGGTGATGATTGGAGCGTTGGTGCTGGCCTTGATCGAGCGTCCGATGGTGTCACTGGACGTGACCAAGGATCGCGGGTTGTTTCGTGAGAATGCTCAGGGGCAGATCGAGAATATCTACTCGCTCAAGGTGATCAACAAGACTCAGCAGCGCCAGGAGTACCGGTTGAGTCTGGTGGATGGCGATGGGTTTGAATTGCAGGGCAAAACGCAACTGAGCCTGGCGCCGGGAGAGATTGTCGATGTGCCGGTGTCGGTGGCGATGACTTCAGAGCGCCCGTCCAGTAGTTCGCAGACGTTGAGTTTCAGGATTGAAGACAGTGACCAGCCGCAGGTTTACAGCGTGGCGAAGAGCCGGTTTGTGGCGCCGATGAATCGTTGAGGAGCCGGCATTGCTGCCCTCACCCCAGCCCTCTCCCGGAGGGAGAGGGAGCCGACCTAAGTGTCTGTCGCTATGCATCGACCTGAAAGACCGAGTCGATTATGGATTCGGCAAAGCACTGTCAGGTCGGCGTATTTCATCAGCATCCCCCAATCAGTCCCCTCTCCCTCTGGGAGAGGGCTAGGGTGAGGGCTCCTTCCTTGACACCCCACAAAATCAAGTCCACCAAGGCCCACCGATGAAACGCTACGAAAAATTCGCCGATGACATCGCTGAACTGATTCGCTCTGGCGTGCTCGGTCCCGGCCAGCGCGTGCCGTCGGTGCGCTATGCCAGCCAGACTTACGGGGTCAGCCCGTCGACGGTGTTCCAGGCCTATTACCTGCTCGAGCGCCGCGGCCTGATCCGCGCCCGGCCGCGTTCCGGGTACTTCGTCAACGCCCATACGCCGAACACGTTCTCCGAGCCGGTCATCAGCAGCCAAGTCAACGAATCAACCGAAGTCGACGTCAGCGAACTGGTGTTCTCGGTACTTGACTCGATCAAGGATCCGAACACCGTGCCGTTCGGCTCGGCATTCCCCAGTCCGACCCTGTTCCCGCTGCAGCGTCTGTCGCGCTCCCTGGCGAGCGCCGCGCGGGAGATGGATCCGCGCATGGTCGTCACCGACATGTCGCCGGGCAACCCGCAACTGCGTCGACAGATCGCCCTGCGCTACATGGTCGGCGGGCTGATGCTGCCAATGGAAGAATTGCTCATCACCAACGGCGCGCTCGAAGCGCTGAACCTGTGCCTGCAAGCGGTGACCGAACCCGGTGATCTGGTGGCCATCGAGGCCCCGGCGTTCTACGCCAGCCTGCAAGTGCTCGAGCGTCTGAAGCTCAAAGCGGTGGAAATCCCCGTGCACCCGCGTGACGGCATCGACCTTGGCGTGCTCGCGCAAACCCTGGAACGTCATCCGATCAAAGCCTGCTGGTGCATGACCAGTTTCCAGAATCCGATGGGCGCGAGCATGCCCGAGGCGAAAAAACAGGAACTGGTCGATCTGCTGCGTCAGCATCAGGTGCCGTTGATCGAGGACGATGTCTACGCCGAACTCTACTACGGCCAACAGGCGCCGAAACCGGCCAAGGCCTTCGACACCGAAGGACTGGTCATGCATTGCGGCTCGTTCGCCAAGAGCCTCGCCCCCGGCTATCGCGTTGGCTGGGTCGCCGCCGGGCGTTATGCGCAGAAAGTCGAACGGCTGAAGTTGATGACCTCGCTGTGCGCGTCGATGCCGGCGCAAGCGGCGATCGCCGACTATCTGCAACACGGCGGCTACGATCGGCACCTGCGCAAGCTGCGTTATGCCCTGGAAGAACAGCAGCGCGCGATGCTCGCAGCGATCGCCCGTTACTTCCCCGCGCAGACCCGGGTCAGCCAACCGGCCGGCGGCTATTTTCTGTGGCTGGAATTGCCGGAGCAGATGGATTCGCTGAAATTGTTTCAAATGGCGCTGGCACAAGGCATCAGCATCGCGCCGGGGCCGATTTTCTCGCCGACCCAGCGCTTCAGGAATTGTATTCGCTTGAACTACGGCAGCCCGTGGACCGAGGAATCGGAGAAGGCCATGGAGACGTTGGGGCGGATTGTGCGGTCGTTCTGATGATTATGTGTTGGCCGGGCCATTGCTATCGCGAGCAGGCTCACTCCTACATTTGAAATGCGATTCCCTTGTAGGAGTGAGCCTGCTCGCGATGGCGCCAAACCAGACAACACAAACCCAAAGCCCTAGCGCCCACCCCCAAAATCAACAAACGTCCCGGTCGCATACGAAGCCTTGTCCGACAGCAACCAGACAATCGCCTCGGCCACTTCATCCGGCCGCCCGCCCCGGGCCATGGGAATCGCCGACTCAAGCTTGCTGACCCGATCCGGATCGCCGCTCAAGGCATGGAAGTCGGTATAGATGTAGCCCGGACGCACGGCATTGACGCGAATCCCCTCGCCGGCGACTTCCTTGGACAGACCCACCGTGAACGTGTCCAGCGCACCTTTGGACGCGGCGTAATCGACGTACTCGTTCGGCGAACCGAGGCGTGCGGCGACTGAGGAGACGTTGACGATACTTCCGCCCTGCCCGCCATGTTTGGGCGACATGCGCAGGATCGCGTGTTTGGCGCAGAGGATCGGCGCCAGGACGTTGGTTTTCATGATTTTGAGGATGCGGAATTCGGACATTTCGTCGACCCGCGACTTCTGGCCCACGGTGCCGGCGTTGTTGACCAGTGCGGTGACCCGGCCCAGCTCACTGTCGACGCGCTGAAACATCGCGATCACTTCGTCTTCGATACTGACATCGGCGCGAACCGCAATGGCCTGGGCACCCAAGGCTCGAACCTGCTCGAACACGCTGTGTGCGGCCTGTTCATCCGACTGATAGTTGATGCAGATCCGGTAGCCCTGTGCGGCTGCCAACAAAGCCGTGGCAGCGCCGATTCCGCGCCCGCCACCGGTGATGACAATGACTTTATCCATGCTGGCCTTCTCCCACGTGCACACGTAACAGTCGGGGCCAAGAATAACTGCGAATGACGGGTTTTGCATGGGCTGTGTCAATGGCCCGAATCTTGATCCCGTCTGCAGGTTCACGACATTGTGGCGAGGGAGCTTGCTCCCGCTTGAGTGCGCAGCGCGCACAAAATTCTGAGGGCGCTACGCACCCAGCGGGAGCAAGCTCCCTCGCCACAAACAGTCTTGTCGGCAGATCTGTCTGTGGTCTCAGACCACCGCCAGCCTTTGCCCGCGCACGATGTCCTGCATGAAGCGCTCCGCCGGCATCGGGTGGCCGAGCAGATAGCCCTGCAGCGAATCACAGCCCAATTTGGTCAGGAAATCCTGCTGCGCGCCGGTCTCGACGCCCTCGGCGACAATCCGCAGGTCCAGGGCCTGTCCCAGCGCGACGATCGCCGAAACGATCGCAGCGTCATCGCTGTCGTGCTCCAGATCCCGGACGAAACCACGGTCAATCTTCAACTCATTGGCTGGCAGGCGTTTGAGGTACATCAGGCTGGAATAACCGGTGCCGAAGTCGTCGATCGACAGGTCGACGCCCATGTCCGACAGCTCTTGCAGCACGGTCATGCTCGCGTCAGCGTCGCTCATGGCGGTGGTTTCAGTGATTTCCAGGGTCAGGCTGTTGGCCGGCAAATGGTGGGTCGCCAAGGCCTCGGCCACACTCTGCACCAGCCCGGCATGACAGAACTGCAATGCCGAGAGGTTCACGGCAATGCGCCAGTCGGTGTAACCGAGCACGTACCACTCGCGCATCTGCCGGCAGGCTTCGTTGAGCACCCATTCGCCCATCGGGATGATCAGCCCGGTTTTCTCCGCCAGATCGATGAACTTGTCCGGCATCAACATGCCATGCAGTGGATGCGCCCAGCGCAGCAGCGCTTCGGCACCGACCGGGCGACCGTTGGCGGCGTCGAATTTCGGCTGGTAATGCAGGCAGAACTGGTTGTGCTCGATGGCCGCGCGCAGGTCCTGCAACAGTTGCAATTGTTTGCGCGCGTTGGTGTTCATCGACGCATCGAAGAAGCTGTAGCCGTTCTTGCCGCCGCCCTTGGCGTGGTACATCGCCGCGTCGGCGTTCATCAGCAGCTCTTGAGCGTTGTCACCGTTGCCCGGATACAAAGCAATGCCGACACTGGCGGAAATCTGCAGGTCATGTTCAGCGACGCGGAACGTGCGGCCGATCAGGCCCACCTGGCGTGCGGCCAGACCCAGAGCATCGTTGCGCTCGCTCAGCCGCACGAGCAGGACAAATTCATCGCCACCGATCCGCGCCAGAGTGTCCTGGCTGCGCAAGTCTTCACGCAGACGCACGCCGACTTCGCGCAGCAACTGGTCGCCCATGTGATGGCCGAACGCGTCGTTGACCGGTTTGAAGCCGTCGAGATCGATGAACATCAAGGCGAAGCAGCCGCCCTGTTCCTCGACTTTTCTGATCGCCTGATTGATCCGGTCATCGAGCAGCATGCGGTTCGGCAGGCCGGTGAGCGGATCGTGCAAGGCCAATTGGGTGAGTTCGCGGTTGGCTACGGTCAGCGAGTGCGCCAGATCAGCGGTGCGCGCTTCGAGACGGGCGTCGAGAATCGAGGTCAGCAAGGCGATCGACAGCACCGCCAGCGTAGTGACCACCACCAGACTGTCGAGACCGTTGCCCTTCAAACCATTCAGCGTCGCGCCGCAGAAACTGCCATCGGGAAATTGCGCCGCCGCCATGCCGGTGTAATGCATGCCGACAATCGCCACACCCATGATCACCGCCGCGCCGGCGCGAATCAGTCGCACATAGGGCGACTGCTGGCGCAACCGAAAGGCAATCCACAACGCCGCTGCCGAAGCGCCGACGGCAATCAGCAAAGAGGCGCTGAACAACGTCGGGTCGTAATCGATGCCCGGGGTCATGCGCAGCGCGGCCATGCCGGTGTAATGCATGGCGCTGATGCCCGCCCCCATGATCAAGGCGCCGAAAGCCAGTTGCGCCAGTGGCAGCTTCGGCTGGCTGACCAGCCATAAGGCAAAGCCGCAAGAAAGCACCGCGATCAATAACGACAACGCGGTCAGGGCGAAGTCATAGCCCAGGTCGATCGGTAGTTTGAAGGCGAGCATGCCGATGAAATGCATCGACCAGACGCCAACGCCCATCGCCAACGCCCCGCCCGCCGTCCAGAAATGCACGGCCCGGCCTTTCGCCGTGGCGATGCGTCCGGTCAGGTCAAGCGCCGTGTAAGAAGCCAGAATGGCCACGCACAACGAGATGAGAACCAGGGTGAAGGAGTAACTGCCGATGAGCATGGACGTTCTCGTAACGAGCCGAAACCGTACTGCTTCCATTCTCGGTCGGGCAAATGCGGCGATTGTACTGATTGCGCAGAAGAACGCACTGACAAAGTAACCAAATTGCCATCAAGCCGATGAAACGCTTGTTCGATCGTCCTACAAGGCTCTGCGGTGGGCTTTAAGCTCACCCCTGTGGGAGCGAGCCTGCTCGCGATGACGTCAGCACATCCAACATCTCGCTCGACTGACCCACCGCTTTCGCGAGCAGGCTCGCTCCTACACGTTCAGCGGTTATCGCTGACGTCGAGTTGGCCATCCCAACCGCCGCCGAGTGCGGCAATCAGTTGCACGCTGGCGATCAGTCGGTTCTGCAGGATATTCAGCACACTGCGTTCGTTGCTCAGCGCCGTGGCCTGCACCACCACCACGTCGATATAGGCGATCAGGCCGGCCTTGTACTGGTTTTCGGTGAGGCGCAGGGAATCGCGCGCGGCGTCCAGTGCTTCCTGGCGCACCGCTGCTTCGTCTTCATACACCTTGAGCTGGACCAGGTAGTTTTCCACCTCTCGGAAGCCGTCGAGCACGGTCTGGCGGTAGCGGGCGACCGTTTCGTCATAGGCCGCTTCGCTGCGGTCGACCTCGGCGGAACGAATGCCGCCGTCGAACAACGGCAACGACAGCTGCGGGCCGACCGACCAGAAACGGTTCGGCAGGCTGATCAGGTTTTTCGACGTGCTGCTGCTGTAGCCGCCGCTCAGACTCAGGGTCAGGTCCGGGTAATACGCAGCTTTCGCCACGCCGACGTTGGCGTTGGCGGCGATCACCGAGCGCTCGGCCGCAGCGATGTCGGGACGGCGTTCCAGCAGCTGCGAAGGCAGGCTCAGCGGTACTTGCGGCAGGTTCGGGATGCTCTGGCTTTCGGCGATGCTGAAGTTCGCTGGCGCTTCGCCGGTGAGTACCGCGATGGCGTTTTCAAACTGTGCGCGCTGCCAGATCAGATCGACCAGATCGGCCTGGGTGCTTTTCAACTGGGTTTGCGCCTGCGCCACCGCATCGCGCCCGGAAACCCCGGCGCGGTACTGGTTCTGGGTCATTTTCAGCGAGCGTTCGTACGCGGCAACGGTGGCCTCGAGCAGGCGCTTCTGCTGATCGATGACCCGCAGTTGCAGGTAGTTCTGCACCAGTTCCGATTGCTGGCTCAGACGCATCGCCGCCAGATCGGCAAAACTCGCCTGGGCATTGGCCTCATCGGCCTCCAGCCCACGGCGCAGCTTGCCCCACACGTCGGCTTCCCAACTGACGCCCAGTTGCGCGGTATAAGTGTCACGAATACCGCTTGAGGAACTGCTCAGGCTCGAACTGCTGCTGCCGGTGCCCTGACTCGAACGGTTCTTGCCCAGACTCAGGTCGACGCTCGGGTAAAACGCCCCGCGCGCACTGCGCACCAGAGCCTGCGCCTGACGGAACTGCGCCTCGGACTGGGCGACGGTCTGGTTGGCGCTGTTGAGTTTCTCGATCAAGGCGTTGAGCTGCTGATCGCCGTACAACTCCCACCAGGCACCGCGAGCCAGCGAGTCGGTCGGGTTGGCCTGACGCCAGCCTTCGGCTTCCTTGAACTGAGCGATTTCGGCGGTTTGCGGACGCTGGTAGTCCGGGCCGACGGCGCAAGCGCTGAGCAGCGCCACGCACAACGACAGGCTCAACAGGCGCGAGCCGCGTGCGGTGGCCAATTGGATAAGCGAACGGTCAGTCATAGCGGAGTTTCCAGAGCGGCATCAGTGCGCACGCCACGCCATTTGTTGAAGCGATGGCGCAGCTTGTCGAGATAGAGGTAAACCACCGGGGTGGTGTAAAGGGTCAGGACCTGGCTGAACACCAGGCCGCCAATGATGGTCAAGCCCAGCGGCTGGCGCATTTCCGCCCCCTCGGCGCGGCCGAGCAGCAGCGGCAAGGCACCGAGAATCGCCGCCAGCGTGGTCATCAGGATCGGCCGCAGCCGTTGCAGGCAGGCGCTGCGAATCGACTCCAGCGGCGACAGGCCTTGATGCCGCTCCAGTTGCAGCGCGAGGTCGATCATCAGAATGGCGTTTTTCTTCACCACGCCGATCAGCAGGAATATTCCCAGCAGGGAAATCAGGCTGAACTCACCGCCCAGCGCGTAAATCGACAACAGCGCGCCGACCCCGGCCGAAGGCAAGGTCGAGAGAATGGTCAGTGGATGAATGTAACTTTCATACAGCACACCGAGCACCAGATACACCGCCAGCAATGCGCCGAGGATCATGAACGGCTGGCTCTTCTGTGTGGCCGCAAAGGCATCAGCGGTGCCGGCCATTTTCGCGATGACATCTTCCGGCAGGCCGACTTTGGCGATCGCCCGTTCAATGGCAGCACTGCCCTGCTCCACGGTCACGCCTTCGGCCATATCAAAAGAAATGCTCTCGGAAGCAAACTGGCCTTCGTGGCTGACCCGGTCGTTTTCCAGACTGTTTTCGTAATGGGCGAACGTCGACAGCGGCACCCGCGCGCCGTCAGCGGTAATCACCTCGACCTGCTTGAGTGTCACCGGATCCTGGGCGTATTTCGGGTTGACCTCCATCACCACCTGATACTGGTTGAGGCTGTCGTAAATCGTCGAAATCTGCCGCTGGCTGTAGGCGTTGTTGAGCACGGCGGTGACCATGTTCATATCGACCCCGAGGCGTTTGGCCTGATCCCGGTCAACAATCAACGTCACCTGCTGCGCCCCGGCACCTTCGCGGGCATCGATGGCGGTCAGCTCGGGCAAGGCCCGCAACGCGGTGACCACTTTCGGAAACCACTTGCGCAGCTCGGCGAGGTCGCCGCTTTGCAGGATGTAGGTGTATTGCGAACTGGTCTGCTCGCGGCCGCCGCCAAATTGCAGGTCCTGGTCGGCCATCAGCATCAACTGCGCCCCGGGCACCTTGGGCATTTCCTTGCGCAGACGCTCGATGACTTTCTGCGCCGACAGCTGGCGCTCCTTGATCGGTTTCAGGCGCACGATCATGAAAGCGTTGTTGGTGCCGTTGTTGCCGCCAATGAACCCGGCCACGCTTTCCACCGTTTCATCCTTGAGCACGGCGCGGCGGAAGGTTTCCATTTTCGGCTGCATGACATTGAACGACAGACCGTCGTCGCCGCGCACAAATCCAATCAACTGGCCGGTGTCCTGCTGCGGCAGAAAGGTTTTCGGCACCACCACATAGAGCGCAATGTTGACCCCGACGGTGAGCAGCAGGCTGAGCAAGGTCAGACGCCGATGACGCAACACCCAGTCGAGGCTGGTGGCGTATTTGCCGACCATCCAGTCGTTGGTCTTCTGACTCCAGCGTTGCAGACGGTTTTCCTGACCTGGCGTGTGTGGCTTGAGCCAGCGCGCGCAGAGCATCGGAGTCAGTGTGAGGGAAACCACCAGCGACACCACAATTGCCGCCGCCAGCGTGATGGAGAATTCGCGAAACAGGCTTTCGACCAGCCCGCCCATGAACAGGATCGACAGAAACACCGCCACCAGCGAGACGTTCATCGACAACAGGGTGAAGCCGACTTCCTTGGCGCCGAGATACGCGGCCTGCATCGGTTTCACGCCTTCGTCGATGTGCCGGGAAATGTTCTCCAGCACCACAATGGCGTCGTCCACCACCAGACCGGTGGCCAGGATCAGGGCCATCAGCGACAGATTGTTCAGCGAGAAACCATAGAGGTACATCACTGCAAACGTGCCGACCAGCGACACCGGCACCGCCAGGGTCGGGATCAGCGAGGCGCGGAAGTTACCGAGAAACAGGTACACCACCAACACCACCAGGGCGACGGCGATCAGCAAGGTCATCTCGGCTTCGTGCAGCGTGGCCTTGATCACCGGCGAGCGATCCATGGCCAGATTGAGTTTGACGCTGGCCGGCAGCACCGCTTGCAGGGCGGGCAATTGCGCCTTGATCTCGTTGACCGTCTCGATGATGTTGGCGCCTGCCTGACGGTTGATCACCAGCAAAACCGCCGCGTCATCGTTGAAGAAACCGCTGTTGTAACGGTCTTCGACGCCATCGCTGACTTTCGCCACGTCCTTGAGCCGCAGCGCGGCGCCGTCGGCGTAGTGAATGATCAGCGACTCGTAATCCCTGGCTTTCTCCAACTGGTCGTTGGCCTGGATCTGCCACAAACGCTGACCGTCCTCGACCGAGCCCTTGGGCCGGCGCACGTTGGCGTCAGCGATGGTCTTGCGCACATCGTCGAGGGCCACGCCGTACTGGTTCAGCGCCTGCGGCTCAAGTTCGATGCGCACCGCCGGCAGCGAACTGCCGCCGATCTGCACTTCACCGACACCCTGCACCTGTGAAAGGCTTTGCGAAAGAATGGTCGAGGCCAGGTCGTAGAGCTGGCCCTTTTCCAGCACATCCGAAGTCAGCGACAGCACCATGATTGGCGCCTGCGACGGGTTGACCTTTTTATAGGTCGGCATGCTGCGCATCCCGCTTGGCAGCAGATTGCGCGAGGCATTGATCGCCGCCTGCACTTCCCGCGCCGCGCCATTGATGTCGCGGTCGAGGTCGAATTGCAGAATGACCCGCGTCGAACCCTGACTGGAGCGGCTGCTCATGGTGTTGACGCCGGCAATCGCACCGAACGACCGCTCCAGCGGCGTCGCCACCGTCGAAGCCATCACCTCGGGACTGGCGCCCGGCAGACTGGCCTGGACGACGATCACCGGGAAATCCATCTGCGGCAACGGCGATACCGGCAAGAGACCGAAACTGACACCGCCGAGCAACATGATTGCCAGGGAGAGCAGCATGGTTGCGACTGGGCGCTTGATGAAAGGGCCGGAAAGATTCATCGAACGCGATCCCCAACTTCACGCGAATCCCCTGTAGGAGTGAGCCTGCTCGCGATAGCGGTGTGTCTGTCTACCGTGATGGTGCAGGTGCCGGCCTCATCGCGAGCAGGCTCACTCCTACACAAGTTTTGCGTTCCGCCAGTCATACCGCGACCTCTTCACCATCAGCCTTGGCCTTGCCAAAGCGCCTTCCGAGGCGGTCGAAGTACAGGTAGATCACGGGCGTGGTGAACAGCGTCAACACTTGGCTCACCAGCAAACCGCCAACCATCACCAGACCCAACGGCTGACGCAACTCAGCCCCGGAACCGGTGGCCAGCATCAGTGGCACCGCGCCAAACAACGCCGCCAGCGTGGTCATCAGGATCGGTCGGAAGCGCAGCAGCGCCGCCTGATAGATCGCCTCCGCCGGCGCCATGCCCTGGGTACGTTCGGCGTCGAGGGCGAAGTCGATCATCATGATCGCGTTCTTCTTGACGATACCGATCAGCAGGATGATGCCGATGATCGCGATCATCCCCAGATCGTTGCCGCTGAGCAGCAACGCCAGCAAGGCACCCACCGCGGCGGACGGCAAGGTCGAGAGAATGGTGATCGGATGGATGTAGCTCTCGTAGAGCACGCCAAGCACGATGTACATGGTCACCACCGCCGCCAGAATCAGCAGCAAGGTGCTCGACAGCGACGCCTGGAACGCCTGCGCCGCGCCCTGGAACTGAGTCTGCACGCCGACCGGCATGCCGATGTCCTGCTGGACCTGCTCGATGATGTCCACGGCATGCCCCAACGCCACGCCGGGCGCGAGGTTGAACGACATCATCACTGCCGGGAACTGGCCGATGTGGGTGATTGCCAATTGCGCCTGACGTTCTTCGACGTGCGCCAGACTCGACAGGCGTACCTGCGCGCCATCGGTGGTCTTGACGTGAATCTGATCCAGCGCCTGCGGGCCGATCTTCTCCCCCGCCTGGGCTTGCAGCACCACGCGGTACTGGCTGGCCTGGGTGTAAATGGTCGAAATCTGTCGTTGGCCGAACGCGTCGTACAGCGCATCGGTGATGTTCGCCACCGACACGCCAAGGCGCGAAGCGGCGTCGCGGTCGATCACCAGATAGACCTGCAAGCCTTTGTCCTGCAGATCACTGGCAACGTCGGTCAACTCCGGCCGCTGCGCCAACGCCTCGACCAGACGACCGCTCCACTGGCTGAGCAATTCGGAATCCGGCGACGACATGCTGAACTGGTACTGGGTGCGGCTGACCCGATCCTCGATGGTCAGGTCCTGTACCGGCTGCATGAACAGCCGAATGCCGACCAGTTTGTCCAGTTGCGGTTGCAGGCGCGTGATCACTTCACCGGCGCTCAGATCACGCTCGCTATGGGGCTTGAGGTTGATCAGCAAACGGCCGCTATTGAGCGTAGCGTTGTCGCCGTCGACACCAATGTAGGACGACAGACTCTGCACTGCAGGGTCTTCGAGAATGATCTTCGCCAGTTGCTGCTGGCGCTCGCCCATCGCCGCGAAGGATATCGACTGCGGTGCTTCGGAAATGCCCTGAATCACCCCGGTGTCCTGCACCGGAAAAAAGCCCTTCGGCACGATCACATAAAGAAACACGGTCAACGCCAGTGTGCCGATCGCGACCAGCAAGGTCAGCGGCTGATGCTTGAGCACCCAGCGCAGCATCCGTCCGTATTCGTTGATCATCCAGTCGATGAACGCACCGCTGGCACGATAGAACCGGCCCTGCTCGTGTTCTTGCGGTTCACGCTTGAGCAGGCGCGCGCACATCATCGGCGTCAGGGTCAGCGACACGACCAGGGAGATCAGGATCGCCACGGCCAGGGTGATAGCGAACTCGCGGAACAGTCGCCCCACCACGTCGGCCATGAACAGCAGCGGAATCAGTACGGCGATCAACGACAGGGTCAGGGAAATCAGAGTGAAACCGATCTGTTTCGCGCCCTTGAGCGCGGCCTGCATCGGACTGTCGCCCTCCTCGATGAAGCGCGAAATATTCTCGAGCATGACGATGGCGTCGTCGACCACGAAACCGGTGGCAATGGTCAGCGCCATCAGGGTCAGGTTGTTCACCGAGAACCCGGCGAGGTACATCACGCCGAAGGTGCCGATCAGCGACAGCGGCACGGCCACTGACGGGATGATCGTCGCACTGGCGCGGCGCAGAAACAGGAACGTGACCATGACCACCAGCGCGATGGCGATCAGCAGTTCGTGTTGCACATCGGTGACCGAGGCGCGGATGGTCTGGGTGCGATCCGTCAGCACAGTGACATCGAGGCCGGCCGGCAGGTTGTCGGTGATGCTCGGCAGCAAGGCCTTGATGCGGTCGACCACTTCGATGACGTTGGCGCCGGGCTGACGCTGGATGTTCAGCAGCACCGCCTGATTCTGATTGGCCCACGCGGCGAGACGCTCGTTTTCAGCACCATCGACGATTTCCGCGACGTCCTTGAGCCGCAACGGCGCGCCGTTTTTGTAGGTCAGGATCAGGTTGGCGTAGTCCTCGGGCGAGGTCAGCTGGTCGTTGGCATCGAGCATCGACACCCGGGTCGGGCCATCGAAGTTGCCTTTCGGCTGGTTGACGTTGGAAGCGCCGATCAGCGTGCGCACGTCCGACAGATTGAGGCTGTTGGCCGCCAGCGCTTCGGGGTTGACCTTGATCCGCACGGCCTGACGCTGACCGCCGGCAATGCTGACCATGCCGACGCCGCTGATCTGGGCGATTTTCTGCGCCATGCGCGTATCGACCAGATCGTTGAGCTTGGGCAGCAACATGGTTTTCGAGGTGATGGCCAGGGTCAGCACCGGGGTGTCCGCCGGGTTGACCTTGTTGTACACCGGCGGCGCCGGCAGGTCGGTCGGCAGCAGGTTGGTCGCAGCGTTGATCGCGGCCTGCACCTGCTGTTCGGCGACATCCATGTTGATGTCGAGGCTGAAACGCAGGGTCAGCACCGAAGCGCCGCCGGAGCTGGTCGAAGCCATTTGCGTGAGACCGGGCATTTGCCCGAACTGGCGTTCAAGCGGCGCGGTGACGGCGCTGGTCATGACGTCAGGGCTGGCGCCCGGGTACAGGGTCATGACGCGGATGGTTGGGTAATCGACCTGCGGCAAGGCCGAAACCGGCAGCAGGCGATAAGCGATCAGGCCGGCCAGAACAATGGCCAGCATGCTCAGGGTGGTGGCTACCGGACGGAGGATGAACAGCCGCGAGATGTTCATGCGCCCTTCTTGGCCTTGTCAGCGCTGGTCGCGTCCGGATTGGCGGCGGACTTGCCTTGCAGGTGTTCGGTCGGCGAGGTCGGCACTTCGCTGCTGTCATTGACCACTTCGACTTCGCTGCCCTCCTTCAGGCGGTCGGTGCCTTCGAGCACCACGCGATCGCCAGCGGCGAGACCTTCGGTGACCACGGTATTGTCACCGTCGCTGGCACCGATTTTCAGTTGGCGAATGGTGACTTTCTTGTCGCCGTCCAGCGCATAGACAAAGGTGCCGTTGGTACCGAACTGAATAGCGGCGGACGGTGCCAGCACCACGCCTTTCAGCGTGTCGGCCAGCAGGTGGACGTTGACGAACTGGTTGGGAAACAGCGACTGGTCGCGGTTATCGTAGCGGGCCTTGAACTTGAGCGTGCCGGTAGCCACGTCGATCTGGTTGTCGAGGCTTTGCAGCACGCCGGTGGCCTGCAACTTGGTGTCGCCACGGTCCCAGGCTTCGGCAGGCAGCCTGGCGCCGCTGCGGTAACGGGCCAGCACGGTGTCGAGGCTGTTTTCCGGCAAGGTGAAGGCAACGCTGATCGGTTGCGTCTGGGTGATCACTGCGAGGAAGGTGGTGTCGTTGGCCGCGACGAGGTTGCCGACGTCGACCTGACGCAGACCGACGCGGCCGGCAATCGGCGCGCGGATCTTGGTGAATTCGAGATTGAGCTTGGCGTCGTTGACCGCCGCCTGATTGGTCTTGACCGTGCCCAGGTACTGGCCGACCAGCGCTTCGGCAGTGTCGAGGGTCTGTTTGGCGATGCTGTCTTCTTTATACAGACCGCGATAGCGCTCGACGTCGACCTGAGCGTTTTTCAGCTGGGCCTGGTTCTGCAGCAGCGTGCCTTCAGCCTGGAGCAAGGCGTTCTGGTAAGGACGCGGATCGATCTCGGCCAGCAAGTCGCCCGCCTTGACCATCTGGCCTTCCTCGAAATGGATCTTGACCAGTTCACCGCCCACCCGGCTGCGAACATTGATGGTGTTCAGCGCCGTGACCGTGCCCAGCGCCTTGTAATACAGCGGGAAGTCGCCTTTCACCGCCGGCGCCACGCGCACTGGAATCGGACCGGTACCCCCGCCGAAACCTGGCCGCGCCATGCCCGAGCGCCCGGTATGCCCGGCAGTCGCCTTCTCGCCGCCCGCCTTGTCAGCAGAGCCGGCGGGCCAGAATTTCCAGCACAGGACGGCGATCACCAACAGGACAAGCAGGCTGATCAGCCAGCGACGGGACTTGCGGGGGGACGATTGCATGGAGTTATTGACCATTGGGCGCGTGGGCTTCTATTACGGGAGGCTGAACGATAAGCACTGAGTGGATTTAAGCAAAGCAGCTTTACCGGCAATTTACCTTCCACTTACGTTTCAAGGTGTAAGGCAAAACCCTGATACACAAATGAAAACGGCCTGGACAGGGCCAGGCCGTTAACAATTGTAAAAGCCTTACTTGAGAACGGACAGTGCCGCTTCGTAGTTAGGCTCTTCAGCGATTTCCTTGACCAGTTCGCTGTGCAGGACGTTGTCGTTTTCATCCAGCACCACAACCGCGCGAGCGGTCAGGCCTTTCAGCGGGCCGTCAGCAATGGCGACGCCGTAGTTTTCGATGAACTCGCTGCCACGCAGGGTCGACAGGTTCTGGACGTTTTCCAGACCTTCGGCGCCGCAGAAGCGTGCCTGGGCGAACGGCAGGTCAGCGGAGATGCACAGCACCACGGTGTTGCTGATGTCGTTGGCCTGGGCGTTGAACTTGCGCACGGAGGTGGCGCAGGTCGGGGTGTCGACGCTTGGGAAGATGTTCAGGACTTTGCGCTTGCCGGCGAAGTCTTGCAGGGTGACGTCGGACAGATTGCCGGCTACCAGGGAAAAGGCTGGCGCCTTGGAACCGGCTTGTGGCAACTGGCCATTGACTTGAACCGGATTGCCTTTGAGGGTGACTTGAGCCATGACTTGAGTCCTTCTGATGGGTGATTGGAAAGCGTGCAAGAAGCGGAAGTTAACCACGAAATCGGCTGACGACCTATGCCCTGTTGGAAATTGTTGGGTGCTGGCCCACACGATTGTATACAACCCACTAGAGATCCCCTGTAGGAGTGAGCCTGCTCGCGATAGCGGTCTATCAGTGCCATCTACATTGGCTGACACGACGCTATCGCGAGCAGGCTCACTCCTACAGAAAAGCGGATTTATATTTCGGCTGAGGATTTTGGCGAGTTACTGACGCCGGAGTTGCGCGAGCAGGAAGAGCGCATCCGCGAGCAAGCGAAAAAAAGCTGAAATGGTTGGTGCCTGACAAGCCGCCTTCGCGAGCAGGCTCGCTCCCACACTGTCCGGTGTCGTACCGATAATCCCGACCCCGGCACCGACCCCTGTGGAAGTGAGCTTGCTCACGAAGAGGCATTCAGCCCCGCGGCATCATTTGGCTTCCGCCTTCAGTTTCAAATACGACTGATGCAGGTCGCTCGCCCAGCCATCGATCACCGCTTTCATGTCATCGGCTTTCATCACCTGGGAAGCGTTTTCCAGCGGTTTGCCGGTGCCCTTGCGCACCACCTGCGCGATGACCTGATTGGTCGCACCGTCCATGAACACCGCCTCGGTCGCCAGCGTGGTTTCCTGGTCGCGGATACCGCTGGCCGTGCTCACCGCTGCGGCGACCAGTGCAATCGGGATCACCTCATAGACTTGCAGCCCCTCGGTCTTGCTGCTGACCGCGGTAATCGCCGGCCGTACCACGATCACACCCGGCCCGGGGCCTGCGGCCAACGGCAGCGACTTGCCGAGTTCGCGCTTGAGCGCCTGATCGTAATAACTCGTGATGCCATTGAGCGTCTGCTGGGGGATTTTCTCGGTGGCTTGCGGCTTTGGATACAGCTGGCTCGGCTCCACGTAAACGCTGGTGAATTTGTTGATGTCGAGTTTCGGGTCCATCCAGCGCATCACCTCGGCACCTGAAGGTGACTTGGCCTCCTTCAGTTGGCTGTAATCCTTGAGAAAACCGGAATACTGGTCAGGCTCGACGGTTTTGCTGGAGCAACCCACCACGCCGAGGGTGGCAATGCACAGCGTGCCCATCATGACGGCTAGCTTCATGCTGTAATTCCTTTGAGAAGGCCAAGACATTTTGCATAGGGGAGATACAGGTATAGCCAAAACCCCGGCAAATGCGATGGCCAATTACAAAGTTCACATCCGACAGCGCGAGTGCCTCGCCAACCGGTATTACCAGGACGATGTCTCTCCACTGCGCAGTGCCATCTCCCGCCGGCTGTTGGCGCGCATCGCTTTGACCAGCGACACCGTCCCTGCCAGCAAAATCGCCGCACCGAACAGAAAATCGATGTTGTACAGCTGGAAATCCTCCACCGGCCCGATCAGCAATGTGCGCACCACCGCAATTCCCACCAGCGTCGCGAGAAAGTCGATTCCCGGCTCATCGCGGTAGAACACCAGCATCAGCGGTAGGCACAGCACCAGCAGCAGCAACAACACCACGACCTTGAACGAACCTTTGCGCTCGACGCTGAACGCGCACTCGTGCGCCCCGTAAGGTTTGTAATCCTCGTCGCGGATCATCGAGTTTTTCTCGTTGATGTAATCGGCGCGGTTGTACTTCTGGATCGGCGTGAAGGTGTTGGACATCTCCATCAGGGTGGTGATGTTCTTGAAGCGCAGGTCGACGCGCTCGCTGCCCTTGAGGTAATACAGCACCGGTTTGTAACCGTAGCGATAGGTGTCGAACGGGAAGGCGGCGGTCTGGGCGTGCACGCCGATCGGCCGTGGCTCAAGCTCGGCGAATGCGCTTTTGTTGGTGGACGAGAGGTTGCGGCTCAGCGGCTGCACCTTGACCTGCTCAAGGAAGATTGGCGTGACGCCGAAGGACCATTGCAGCGGCTCCAGACGCAGGCGCAGTTCGTTGCGGCCCAGGTCGTAGCGGTTGAAGGTGCGTTCGGAGACCACCACCGAACCGCCGACCATGAATTCGCCACGCAGGTTGTTGGTGACGCGCAAGGTCAGTTGATCCTTGCCCAGCAACGCCGCTTCGCTGGTCGGAGGTGTGCCGCACCACGCGGTGCTTTCGCCGACACTGCCGAGCTGGCCGTTGCGGTTTTCCTTGAATACATAAAAGTAACTGGCCCACAGCGTCAGCAGCAAAAGCGACGCCGTGAGACCAAGGATTTTTTTGCCCGGACTCACTGATAAGACTCCCTTCTTCGGTTCCATCGCCCAGCCGAAAACCCGCTGGCGACGGCGACTCTACCAAAAGGCCATCAGTGACCCAAGGGGAAATCCCGCATTAGCAGCGAACCTAAGGGTTTCCCCGGTATTCGCGTCAATCCGTGTAGGAGTGAGCCTGCTCGCGAAAGCGGCGCCGGAGGAAGTGAAGCAGGGGTGGGTGAATCCGGATATGTGAGGTGTGTCAGTGGACTGCCCTCACCCTAGCCCTCTCCCAGAGGGAGAGGGGACTTACCCGGGTGTTTGTTCGAGTTACATCGACCTGGGATATCGCGTCGAACTCTGGTTTTGAACAGCACTCGGTCTGCCCCCTTTCCCCCTCGCCCCCTTGGGGGAGAGGGCTGGGGTGAGGGGGTAAAGCTCTTGATCTTAACCGCGATCCCGAGGAATCAACCCCTGCAATTGCTGGGCAAGGAAATTGGCGTCGAAAGCAAAGGTATCCGGATCCTTGAGCCCATTGGTCTTGCGCCACTGCCACGCGCCATCCGCCAACCCGACCAGCGAAATACTCCCGTACCGCGCCGCCGTCAGCCCCATCACCGCCAGCGAAATCTGCCCGCCGCTGCCCATCACATCCGGCACGAACTCCACCGGCTTACCGGCAATCACGATGCTCAGCTTCTCTGTCATGAAGGTCGAGGTCTCCACTGGCACGCTCGGCCCGGACGCGACGTAGGTCTCGCGGCTCACCTCCAGCAGATTCGGCGCCTTGACCGGCTCAAGCCATTGCTCGATCTGGTCGAACAACGCACCAATCCGTGTGGCCCACGCGGCCGATTGCGTAGTGAACAGTTGCTTCTTGTGCGCTTCGCTCTCGGCATAGTGACGAAGCATTTCGCCCAGTTGCTGTACGTCGTTCATGGCGGTGTTCCTTGAAGAGTGCTGCGGACACCGAGCATGGCAGATGCGTGGCAACGGCAGGCGTAAATTTTCGATGGATCAAATTCCCGATCCAAACGACACTCACCGCAAAGCCCCATCAACACAGGAGCACCGCATGCGCACCATCGGCCTTATCGGCGGCATGAGCTGGGAATCCAGCGCCGAATATTATCGACTCATCAATCAGCAAGTCCGTGATCGTCTCGGCCCTTTGCGCTCTGCGCAGCTGTTGATGTACAGCGTCGACTTCGGCCCGGTCGAACAGGCCCAGCACGCCGGACGCTGGGACGATGCGGCAGCAATTCTGGTGGATGCCGCGCGCAGGCTTGAAGCCGGTGGCGCCGAATGCGTGGTGCTGTGTACCAACACCATGCACAAGGTCGCCGAACAGATTCAGGCGGCGATCAGCATTCCGTTCCTGCACATTGCCGAACCGGCCGCACAGGCTGCACTCGAAATCGATGCGCGCACGGTCGGGCTGCTCGGCACCGCGTTCACCATGGAACAGGACTTCCTCAAGCAGCGTTTGATTGCCCAAGGCTTGACCGTTTTGGTGCCGGACGAAACAGAGCGCAAGGATGTGCACCGGATCATCTACGACGAACTCTGTGTCGGCGTGATCAATGAACAGTCGCGGCAAATCTATCAGCGGGTAATCGAATCCCTCACCGCCCGTGGCGCCCAGGCGATCATCCTCGGCTGCACGGAAATTGGCATGTTGATCAAACCCGAACACAGCGCCCTGCCCTTGCTCGACACCACCGAGTTGCATGCACAGTCGGCGGTGGCGTTCGCCTTGGGCGACTGAGTCAGTTTTTCGAACGACTGCGCAGACGGGCCATGCTCAGGGTGTCGACCCATTGCCCATCGCGCACGGCGTAGTCGCGGAACAGGCCTTCGGTCTCGAAACCGAATTTGCGGTAGAGACCGATGGCCGCTTCGTTGTCGGCATACACGGTGAGTTCGACGCGGTGCAGATTCATCCAGTTATCGGCAACATCCAGCGCCGCCGCCAACAACTGCGAACCGACACCCTTGCCCTGCCATGCCACTGCGACGGCCATGCCGATGCTGCCGGCGTGGGCGCGGCGCATCCTTGAATAGGCCTCCAGGCCAAGATTGCCGATCACCACGCCCTGTTGCAGCGCCACCAGCTTCAGTGCGCGCTCGTTGTCGGCCTGCAATCGCTGGCGCCAGACCTCAACCGACTGAAACGGCATCTGCAGCACCTGCCGCGCGACGGCGGGGTCGTTGTAGAGCGCGGTGATGCCTTCGAGGTGGAAATCGCTGGAGCGTTCGAGGTGGACGGTGGGGGTCGGGTCTGCCATGGGATCGGTCCGTGATCAAGGTATGGCTGGTCACTCTAAACCGCTGATCCGGAATCTGGCGAGATGAAATTTTGGTAGCGAGCCTGCTCGCGATAGCGGCCTCACCACCAACGCCTCTTGCCCGGCAGAAACCGTCTGCCGTACGGTCGCCAATTTTTTCCTCTTAAACTCCGATGTTCAAAGACACCTGCCGACTCGCCTTTCAGGCTACACAACCTTGCTCGGGACAGGCGCCGAGTAAGTCGCTGCAACCGCCCATGCCTTCGCAGGCGAGCCTGCTCGATAAGTGCACCACCCGTCGGATTTCCGCCCGCACCTGTCAGATGTGACAGGTGCGCAATCTCCCTTTTAGCCGTTCAATCACTCCATCGCTCAAGCCCACGGAGTGGCCAGCATGTCCGACAACGACCCAATCAACGACGCCCCGCAGCTGCTACAGGAACTCAAAATCCCCGGCCGTACGGGTCCAGTGTCATCAACGCCCCTGAGGTGGGGCATCAATCTCGCCGCGGCGAAGCTCAACTTCCCTCGTCAGGGCCTGCTCTGCCAGGCCGGGCCTTGGGGGACGATGGGTAACCGCGACTCGTTGCGCATCTTGCGGGACTCCGATCTGCAGATAGCGCTGGAAATCGTTGATGAGGATGCGGTCGGCACCGAGCTGCAAATGTTCGTGGAGGCCAGACACCTTACCGAAGGAATGCACACGCTCTCCTACACCGTCACCCGCCTCGGCGGTACGCCCGAACCCTCGGAAGTGATGCAGGTGCTGGTCAAACTCACCCTCCCCGGTGGTCCTGACCATAGCGAGGGGCCGGGGCACCCGGGACTGGTGATGAGCATTCCCGAGGATATTTTGAAGGACGGTGTCCACCAGGGTAACGTCGATGCTGGCGTATCGATCACTCTCGGAAAAGCTGATGGCTCGCCGCCTTATCTATTCGCCGCCGCTGGCGATACACCTCAGTTCAGCTGGGGCGGAATGTTCTTTTCTGGCCCTGCACTGACCCAGGAACAGGCTGACGGCGAGACGCCGGTTATCGTGACCATTCCAAAGGAAACCATCGTAGACGCCGGCGACTCTGGCGAGGCAGGGCTGGCCGTGGCCTTCGAAGTTTACGACCTGGTCGACAATCGCTCCGACGGCTGGAGCGTCGAGCAACGGGTAGTCGTGACGCTTGACAAAACCCGGCTGGGCGCGCCTTTGCTCAAGGAGGCTATCAACAACGTACTGGACGTCGACAACCTGGGCGACGCCGACGGTACGGTTCAAGTTATGGCCGTAAACTCTCCCCCACCTTCGCCCCCTCCAGTCCCTCCACAACCGATAGACTTCGAGGTAGGTGACACCATTTTTGTCCGAATCAAAGGCACCCCGAAAGAAGGTCCGCCGATCGACATTGAATTACCGGGAAAAGTCTTGATCAGCGTGCCCAGCATTCCTGAGATCATCGTGTCCAACGCCGTGCTGCGCCAGCTGGCTCAGGCTCAGATCGCTCTGTCTTATCGCTTGAAAAAGGCCGACGGCAGCGCACAACGGGATGCCAAAACCCAATTCATCAGCGCCATCGGCGAGATTCACCGGCTCCCCGCTCCCGTGGCACTGGAGGCCAGACAAGGCGCCATCGATCCGCTGCATCCGGATCTGAAACAGGTCACCATCGAAATTGCCTTCGGCCCCTACTTCGCCGTCGGCCAAGCGATCAAGCTGTTTTGGCTCGGCACTCGCCCCGACCTGACCCCCTACCTGCCGAACCTGAACCTGCGACCGATTACCCAAGGCGATATGGACGCCCAACTTCCGCTGCAGATCATCGTCGACAAGCAGCACCTGACACCGATCATTGGCAAAGAGCTGGAGCTGTATTACCAGTTGCTGATCGAGGACTCGGTACTCGGCACCATGAGCAAACTCAACCAGACCCACGCGATCCGCGAATCGATCCACGCCGATATCCTGCAGATCGGCGAACCACGCCAGGAATTGCCCGAGCCGGCAGTCGACGGCGTGGTCAGCGGCGCCCTGCCATCCGATACCAACGGCACCACGCTGACCGTGAACTACCTCAAGACCGTGAAGGACGACATCGTCACGCGGGTCTGGGAAGGCTCCATTACCGGCGTAAACAGCGACCGGGTCGAACTGAGCTCCTTCACCGCCGGCCAGCCTGTGGCGTTCCCGATCAAGGCCGAACTGATCAAGGGCAACGAAGGCGGGACGGTGAAGGCGTATTACGACATCAAGCGCGCAGCGGGTGGAACGAGTTATTCGGATACGCTGACGTTCAGTGTCGGCGTGGCGCTGGATCTGAAAGAGCCGAAAATCAAGCAAGCCCCGAACGACACCAGCCTCGACCCGCTGGAGGCCCAGAACGCCCTGACCTCAGTGATCAACTATGACGGCATGCTGGTCGGCGACAAGATTATCGTCCGCTTGACCGGCGCCCCCGGAACGCCGGCTGCCGGTTCGCACACCACCGAGCCATGGCCCGTCACCACCGTCGGCCCGCAGGAAATACCGCTGGCCGTCTCGGTGATCGCCTTCAACCTCGCCAAGTCCATCACGCTGGATTACACGGTAACGCGCGGCACCCAGGATCCGAAAGAGTCGCGGATTCGTGCGCTGGCGGTGTTGCCCATTGCGCAAAGCGATTTGCCCGGGCCGCTGATCACGCAGGCCTCCGAACAAGGCGAAGGGCCGGAGTTGGACGTCAGTCAATTGACCACCAACGCCACCCTTCGCGCGAACAGTTACCCGCATATTGCGTTGAGACAATATGTCTGGCTGAAAGCGAAAGGGACATTGAAAGGCGGGGGCGACTACTCGAAAACCTTCTGGCAACCGCCGGGTTCGCAAACCAATGCGACGTGGATCGACCAGGGTTTTCACACCCACGACGGCTTTCCACTCCCCGACTTGCAAAGCCTGGAAGATGGCAGTGACCTGGAACTGAAGTTCAAGGCAGGCTTTGGCGGCAGTCAAGTCGAGACAGAGGCCGTGACGTTTGCCCTACGGACTTACAGGATCAAGGCCTACAAAGATTTCCAGGAAAGAGTCACGTTTGAAAATGAAATTCCACATGAACTCTGGCCTGGCTGGCGGTCGGGCACTCCAGAACCCATGTGGGGCATATATACATACAATGACCGACTCAACATTGATCCCGGCCTCTCACCAGCGAGCGGGACGGCTTTTATCCGAACATACAGGTATTCCACTCTAGGTAACGCGACATATATTTTTAGCATAAAGATAGGTCGAGAAGCTGCCGGCAATCCAAGCACGGTGGTATTGAACGTCAACAACATAGATATCACTCCTCCAACCTTAATCGAATCTATACACGTCATTGAACTCAGCGGTGAATTTACAGTGGCGCCGAACCAGGAAAGCATTTTGCGGATAAATATTGATACACCACAATCAGGAGCGGCAATGGCCATTCATGAAATCCTGGTAAAACTTAAAAAATAAACCCACGCAAAATCCAAACAGGCACGACCCACTTACATATTTATAAATACGCAGTTCAAGCTGAAAATTCCGCCTCGTTCAACCGAGGCGGTTTTGCGTTGCCGGGCGTCGATATAAAAACTCCACTATTAACCAGTCATCAAACAGCGAGGCTTGACCGAGATTTTTCTGCTGACCGGGATGGCCTTTTCGCGAGCAAGCTCGCTCTCACAGTTTGACCGCATTCCAACTGTAGGAGCGAGCTTGCTCGCGAAGGCGGCGTCACAGGCAATCTTTTCCTAAGAAAAAACCGCCGTTCCGCATCAACCGGAACGGCGATTTTCTAATCCATCAACGACCATCCGTCGGAGATATGTCGACACCTGTCAGATCTGACAGGTGCGCAATCGCCAATTAAGCGCTCTGATAAACCCTGCCCATTCCCAACGCGCAGGAGCTTCATTCATGACCATCTCTACTCCACCGGACAACACCGTCCTCATCCTCAGCCCGCCCATCATCAACGGCCAGACCAAGCCTGTGGAAGGTGGACACACCGGCGTGCCTTTAGTGGCCCATGATCTCATCGACGGCGCCATTGTCCACGCCGATCCACCGTTGTCGGGCACCATGGACCCCGGCGATGTCATGGAGCTCTGGCTTGAGGGTGAACTGGCCGCACTGGACAGCAAAACCATTGAGGATCCAAACGTGCGCACCATGTTGCGCATTCCCAAAGGTCGACTGCATCCGGACCAGGTCAACAAACTGTATTACACCGTCAGGCGTGGCAGTGACAACCGAGGCACTTCCACCCCATCGCTGGAAATCCTCTATAACCGCGTCCGCCCCGGCCTGAAGGATCGCCTGACCGACCCCGGCGGCCACTCCGAACTCAAGCTGCTGCTGCCCGACGTGATCAAGAACGGCGTCGGCGCGGATTTCGTCAGCTCCGAAGTGTGCGTGGCCTACCCGTATTGCCGGGCGTATGACGTCATCACCCTCACGTGCAACGGCGAACTGCTGGAACCCAAGCCCAGGGTCAGTCCGAATCAGGCGCCGCCACCGCCGAACCCCGGCGACGAAACCCCCATCACCATTTGCTTCACCGTCACCCGCGCCTTTCTGGACAAGGCGAAACGCCTGGACAACAAACTGCATTTTTCCTACACCGTCACCGATCAGATCGGCAACGGCCCGGATACCGATGCACCGTGGTCGCCGGTGCAGAGCGTGGATGAGGATCTGGATGGCAAGCGGGTGGACAAGCCCATTCTGCTGAAACGCAGAGAAGACTATCCCGGTGATGACGCGGAAACCATCGACCTGGAGAAACTGACGGGCAATCCATTGCTGCCAGACCTGCTGACCCAAGACAACCCCATGGCGCGGTATGGTTCCGGTGAAGTGTCGGCAGCTCGCACCTTTACCGAAACCCCCACACTGGAAATAGATACCACGCCAATGCTACTGGATGGGGCACATTTGTACCCTCCACCCCCCCCCAACCAGACCAGAGTATTTCCAGCCCATCGAGAAAGCGGCATACATACCTCCGGGCGCACATCAAACCCGACAAGCCCGTGGAGGGAGTCCTCCTTTTGAATACAGCTCTTCCAAACCCACAGTCGCTTCCGTTGATCCGGCAACCGGCCACGTCATCTCGAAAGGAAACGGAACCGCAATGATCAGCGTGCGTGACACGAAAGGAAATACCGTCAGTTATCAGGTTACTTGCGAAAACGTGTACGACCTCGTAGTCAGTGACGAAAGGCGTCTTCCATATGATCAAGCTGTCGCCTTGCTGTCATCCTTGGGTGCCCAACTCTTCACTGTTGACGAGACCCCTCTACAGAAACAGATTTACCAAGCGCTACTATTTGGAATCCAACAACCGAAAGGAAATGTTTTCATTTGGGCCACCACATTCATCCAGCCTAATGATTACTACCTTACCTATGCTTTACAAATCCCGATTCACCCAACCCATCCCGGATGGACGCAACAAAAGTCGATCGCAGACTACAATGCATATCCAATGGGATATAAATCGCGCATCGGCTGATGGCAAAGCCTCCAAGTCAGCGAATGGCATAAAAAAGCACAAAGGAGACGGATTTATTTAACCAGTGATTTAAACAGCGGGGCGCGATCGAGTTTTTTCTTTTGGCCGGGACGGCCCTTTCGCGAGCAAGCTGGCTCTCACAGGGAAAAGCATTCAAATGTGGTAGCGAGCTTGCTCACGAAGGGCCAGTGAGGTCGGCACAAATCGCCTTTTAAACCCAGGCGTTCAGAAGACACCTTCAGACACGCCTTTCAGGCTAAACACCCTTGATCCATTGCCTACAGCCACGCCAGAATTCACCAGTTTGTGCGCCTTGGGTCCGGGGGCATTTCGGTACGCCGGGATCCTTGAGCCTGGTCTGTTAACTCGCGTACGGCCGCCACCCTACCCACCCGACTTCACCCCACCGCCCCGTAAAACCGGTCGTGTGTACGTCGTGCCCGCAGGCTTCAAAACGAGGAACTGCTGGCCGATGTCCGCTAATCATCGCCAATGATCTCGGCCTTCTCATCCCGCGTCGCAGCGCCTGACGCTGTTGGGCGTAGCGCTGCTGATCATGCTCGGGGAGCTGGTGGTGGATCGGATGTTGAATCACTGGAGTCGCGGGGCCGGTGCAGGCAGGCTGAAGCCCTAAAGTGATTGGGAACGACCAACATGTGCTGAGGTCGAGCATTTGATACCCGGATGCCGAATACCGGTGTTCCAACGGACGAGGCTGTATTAGAGCCGCCGGTCGGATAACCCCGCACACCTGTCAGACCTGACAGGTGTGCGCTCTGCCTTGGCATGTTTTCATGAACTGCGTCTTCCTAAAACATGGAGATTCATCATGAATGCAACAAGCGAACAGGATTTCCAGGAAAGAGTCACGTTTGAAAATGAAATTCCACATGAACTCTGGCCTGGCTGGCGGTCGGGCACTCCAGAACCCATGTGGGGCATATATACATACAATGACCGACTCAACATTGATCCCGGCCTCTCACCAGC
>NZ_QETJ01000030.1:0-42604 GCF_003105095.1 Pseudomonas sp. NDM
TCCTACAGGAGAATGCATACCCATGCAGGAGCTGCCGAAGGCTGCGATCTTTTAAGGACTATGAGGTTTTTATGTTTGATTACACCGCTCGCCCCGAATTGCTCAAGGACCGGGTCATCCTCGTCACGGGTGCCGGTCGTGGCATTGGCGCGGCTGCGGCGAAGACCTATGCCGCACACGGCGCCACCGTGCTGCTGCTGGGCAAGACAGAGGCCAATCTGACCGAGGTCTACGACGAGATCGAAGCGGCCGGTTATCCGCAGCCGGCGGTGATCCCGTTCAACCTTGAGACTGCCCTGCCCCATCAGTACGATGAACTGGCAGCGATGATCGAAACCGAGTTCGGCCACCTCGACGGGCTGCTGCACAACGCCTCGATCATCGGCCCACGCACGCCGATCGAGCAACTGTCCGGCGAAAACTTCATGCGCGTCATGCAGGTCAACGTCAACGCACTGTTCATGCTGACCAGCACCCTGCTGCCGCTGCTCAAGCTGTCCCAGGATGCTTCGGTGGTGTTCACCTCCAGCAGCGTCGGGCGCAAGGGCCGTGCGTATTGGGGCGCCTACGGTGTGTCGAAATTCGCCACCGAAGGCCTGATGCAAACCCTGGCCGACGAAGTCGAAGGCGTGGCGCCGGTGCGCTCCAACAGCATCAACCCCGGCGGCACCCGCACCAGCATGCGTGCGCAGGCGTACCCGGCGGAAAATCCGCTGAACAACCCGACGCCGGAAGAGATCATGCCGGTGTATCTGTACCTGATGGGTCCCGACAGCACAGGCGTCAATGGTCAGGCTTTCAACGCTCAATAACGCCATACGTCGCATTTGTTGCCGCGGCAGAATGCTGTCGCGGCAAATCATTGCCGCTCAGAAGCGTCACAAAGCCGCCAATTACCCAGCGCGGGACGCTGGCACCTTTCAGCAAGTCATTGATTGGAAAAGCTTTAAATAAAATCGAACCGAATGGCACGGGTTTCGCTCTAAATTCCCTCAAAACATGCCGTGTGATGGCCATGGGGCAACGCCGATTTCGATAGCTGACTGATCGTCCTGCGGCAGACTAAACTTACGCCAAACGTCCTACGGGACTGATGGATCAGTACGACGCGCAGCCCATAGCCGCTCTCACCCAGCCTGTAAGACAGACTTACTGCTTAGGGGCTCACGCCATATGAAATCTCCTTCCCAGACCCATGCAATTGACTTTGACAGTGCCAAATTGCAGCGCCTGGGCTTCGGTCAACTACCGGCGCTGATCGAGCGCCCGACCAGCCTGGCGCAATTGCGTCAGCAAATGAGCCTGCAACTGCAAACCAGCCTTGAGCCTCAGCGCATCCTTGGCCTCTTTTTCCGCGAAATCCAGCGCCTGGTGCCGTTGGACGCGCTGAGCTACGTGCATAAGGCCAGTGATCTGCGCCTGGAGTTCGGCGCCCGCGGCCACCATTCGGTCAGCTACACCCTGAGCCACGAAGGCGAGCACATGGGCGAGCTGGTCTTCCGCCGCAATCAGCGTTTCAACGACAAGGAACAGGGCGACCTCGAGTCGCTGCTGTCCTGCCTGCTCTATCCGATGCGCAACGCCCTGCTCTATCGCGCCGCCACCCAAAGTGCCTTGCGCGACCCGTTGACCGGCGCCGGCAATCGCGTGGCGATGGAGCAGACCTTGCAGCGCGAGATCGACATGTCGCGCCGCCATGTGCAGCCGCTATCGGTGCTGATGCTCGACATCGACCACTTCAAACGGGTCAACGACGAACACGGCCACGGCGCCGGGGATGACGTGCTCAAGGCTATCGCAGCGTCGATCAAGGCGCAGCTGCGCAACGTCGACATGGTGTTCCGTTATGGCGGCGAGGAATTTCTGATCCTGCTGTCCAACACCGGCCGTGAAGCGGCGGCGATGGTCGGCGAGCGCCTGCGCCAGGCGACGCAGTCGGAGGAATATTTCGCCGATGGCCAGTTGATCGAGATCACCGTGAGCCTGGGATGCTCGACATTGTTGCCGGGCGAATCGGCGGACAGCTTGCTGCGCCGCGCGGACAGTGCGCTCTATGTCGCAAAGCGCGAGGGGCGTAACCGGCTGGCGATGGCCGGCTAGAAATCATTGTGGGAGCGAGCCTGCTCGCGAAGAGGGAGTGTCAGACAACGATTCGTTGAATGACCCACCGCTTTCGCGAGCAGGCTCGCTCCCACAGTTCTATCAGCTCTCGGTTACGGTCCTGCGCTCGCGGTTGACCAGCAACCGCTCCGACGTTTCAAGCTGCATGCACCGTTCGAGGAACAGATACATGTAGTCGTAGCTCTTGCAGATCGCCTGCCGCAGCTCGGCCTGCAAAGCCTTGGTCGGGTTCAGGCCGGCCAGGGTGCAGATGATTTCCAGCGCTTCCCACGGATGGGCATCATCGTACTGGGCGTGCATCTTCAACCACTTCATCGCGCGCTTGCGGTCCTCTTCCGGGAACGCCGCCGCATAGACCCCGGTCGAGCAGACCACCGCTGACCACTCCCCGGTCGCGCCCTCGATCGCATAGTTGGTCGCGGCGATCGCGACGATCAGCGAATCCGCCGAGCTGGTGTGCCAGCACCAGTGACTCAGGGCGTGCAGCTCCGGTGGCACTTGCTGAGCCTGGAGATCTTCGAGGCTGACGCCATGGGCGCGGCTCCAGTGCATCCAGTAGTCGGCGTGATTGAGTTCGACGCGGATGTTGCGCATCAGCCAGCGCCGCGCCATGTCCTCGCCGGGATGGCGGGCGAAACGGGTCTTGGTGAGGTTCTGCGCCATGTACAAGGCAAACTGCTCGACCACTGGCCAGCCGCCGATCAGGTACTGGCGCATGGTTTTCGCGCTGAGTTTGTTGTCACGCATGCGCTGATAAAGTTCATGTTCGACAACCCGGCGCTTGCTCTCGCTGCAATCCTTGATGAGCTGTTGTGCCCAGGCAGGATAACTTGCAGCTTCCATGAGGGGTCCGGTTCGGTTGAATGTGTCGATCACTGTTCGGCTCCTTTTGAGTTGTGATGGCAAGGATCGGCGAGAGACTTCAACGGAACGTGCCAGGCGCTTTGAACAACAACGGCTGCGGTCTGGCAGGGCGACTTTGCAAACTGTCACAGGTAAACAACTGCGGACGCTCTATGACATAACCCTGAGCGTAATCCACACCTATTTCAAGCAATGCCTGTTCGATCTGGTTAGTTTCAACAAACTCGGCAATTGTCTGCTTACCCATAACATGGCCGATGTGATTGATCACCTCGACCATTGCCCGATTAATCGGGTCGTCCAGCATGTCCTTTACGAAACTCCCGTCGATCTTCAGGAAGTCTACAGGCAAATGTTTCAAGTAAGCGAATGAAGACATTCCGGCACAAAAGTCATCCAGGGAAAAGTGACAACCTAAGCCTTTGAGTTCATTGATAAAACGAATTGCGCTGCCAAGATTGGCGATTGCACTGGTTTCAGTAATTTCAAAACAAATCATTTCAGGCGGTATAGCGTAGTTAACAAACTGTTCGCGCAGGAAGTGCAAAAACGCGTCATCTCCGATAGTAATGCCTGACAGATTAATCGCACACATCGCTAACGGAAGTTCATGTTCCTGCTCAATACACTGAGCAATTACCTTAAACACGTTTTGAACTACCCAGCGATCTAACTGGGTCATCAAACCATAGCGCTCTGCCGCCGGAATAAAGCTGTCCGGCAAAATCATCCGTCCCGACTCATCGTGCAGACGCAGGAGGATCTCGATGTGCCCGGCCTGACCGGGTTGCGGCTTGAGCGGCGCGATCTGTTGGGCATACAGGCAGAAGCGGTTTTCCTCCAGCGCCATGTGCAGCCGTTGCACCCAGGCCATTTCACCGAAGCGCATGGACAGTTCGGAATCGTCGGCGTGGTAGACCTGCACGCGATTGCGACCCTTTTCCTTGGCCATGTAGCAGGCCATGTCCGCCGCCCGCAGCGAGGCCTCAAGGGTGGTCGGATTCTGCGCCACGTGGACCAGGCCGATACTGACCGTGGTCAGAAACGGCCGCCCTTTCCAGACAAAATGCAGGTTCTGCACGGTCTGGCGCAGGCTCTCGGCAATCTTCTCCGCCACCTCCGGCGGGCAGTTCTCCAGCAGGATGCCAAATTCGTCGCCGCCCAGCCGCGCCAGCGTGTCGCCCTCGCGCAGGCCCGATTGCAGCAGCGTGCAGATATGCCGCAACAACTCATCGCCTGCCGCATGGCCGCAGGTGTCGTTGACCAGTTTGAACTGGTCCAGGTCGAGGAACATCAGCGCATGCCGCCCGGGCTGGCGTGTCAGGTTGTGCAAGGCCTGTTCGAGGCGATATTCGAATTCGCGGCGGTTGGCCAGCCCGGTCAGCGCATCATGGGTCGCCTGCCAGGACAGATTGGCGATGTACTGCCGCTCCTGGGTCATGTCGTGCAACACCAGCACGGTGCCGCTGACATTGCCGGCATTGCGGATCGGCGCACCGACCAGGGTCACCGACAACGTGCTGCCATCCAGACGCTGAATCAATTTGGAATGCTCGCTGCCGCCGCTGAGCTGACCGCTGAGAATGTGCTCGATCAAGGTCAGCCCTTCGGTCTGGGCATTCTCGTCGAGCAGGTTGAACAGCGCCGACAGCGGCAGGCCCGCCGCCTGCTCGGCCTTCCAGTGGGTCATGGCTTCGGCGGCCGGGTTCATGTAATCGATCGCGCCGTTGACGTCGGTGGTGATCACGCCATCGCCAATCGACTGCAAGGTGATATGCGCGCGATCCTTCTCCAGTTGCAGTGCCTGGGCAAACTCATGCCGTTGTTTGAGCAGTTTGTGCGTGCGCCACAGCGCCAGCACGATCAGACCCAGCGCGGTGGCCAGGTTGGTGAACAGCAAAATCCGCATGATCACCCGCGACCCTTCGCCCAAGGCATCGCTGAAAGCCCTGGCTGCCGGGGTCACGGCATCGTTGATGGCGAAGATCTGCACTTTCCAGCGCTGCACATCGCCGGGGCTGGCCTGGTTCCGGGCAATGCCCTGATGCATCTCCTGCGCGACTTCGTGCAATCGGTCCAGATAGGCGTCGCCGAGCGTCCAGCGATCGATGGCGGTTTCGAGATAACTGAAGTGACGAAAATTGAGGTACAGCCAGATCAGGCTGGAAACGTCGTCGGGGTGATTGCCGCCCTTGAGTATGCCTTCGCGCGCGGCCTGCAGATCCGGCGGCTGACGATCCAGCGCCAAGCGCAATTCGTGCCCGCCCTGGGGCACGGCGATGGCCGTCAGGTACTTGCGGTAGATCGCCTCGTCACGGCTGTCGGCGTAGAGGTTCAAATAATAGATGGCGTCTTTCTGGCCCTTGGACCACAGGCTTTCTCCAGCCACGTAGCCACGCACGGCCGAAAGCACGTAAAGGCTCACGCCCCCGAGTAATGCCTGGAACACCACGACAGCAATAAAGGGCCAGACGATACCCAACAACCGTGGTGTTCCCAGAGTCTGCTTTTGCTTCATGAGAGTCCTTGCATGAGCACTGCCCGCTCGCCTTCCGGGCGAATTCGCTATGACGAGACTAGGTGGGGTTCTCGTTCAAGGCAAGGCGCGGCCTTACACCGCGCGCAGAACGTCTGACAGGTCGGCGAAGGTTTCGATCAGTGCTGTTGCAAGTTGCCGTAGAGCTTGGCGTACAGACCGCCGTCGGCGATCAGTTGGCGATGGTCGCCGTCCTCGGCGATCTGCCCGCCGTCGAACACCAGCACCCGGTCCGCCTGCTTAACCGCCGAAAGGCGATGGGCAATGATCAATGTGGTGCGACCGTTGAGAAATTTCGCCATCGCCTGATGCAGGTTGTACTCGGTGGCGGCGTCGAGGGCCGAGGTGGCTTCGTCGAGAATGACCACTTTCGGCTCGGCGAGGATCATCCGTGCGATCGCCAGACGTTGGCGCTGGCCGCCGGACAAACGCACGCCGGAACGACCGACGATGCTGTCGAGGCCATCTGGCAGCGCGCGGATGGTCGAGGCCATTTGCGCAATTTCCAGAGCCTGCCAGCAGGCTTCGTCGCTGCGAATCCGGCCCATGGTCAGGTTGGCGCGCACGCTGTCGTTGAACAGTGCCGGATGCTGCAGCACCACCGCGACGTTCTCGCGCACCGTCTCCAGACCGATTTCCTGCTGGGTCGACCCGCCAAAGCGAATGGTCCCGGCCGCTGGCGTGTACAAGCCCAACAGCAGCTGCACCAAAGTACTCTTGCCGCCGCCGCTGGCGCCGACAATCGCAACTTTCTCGCCGGGCAGGATCGACAGGTTCATCTGATCCAGCACCAGCTCGTCGCCATAACCGAAGCTCAGGCCTTGCACCTCGATGCCGACGGTGTCGCGGCCCTTGAACGGATCGACGCCGCCGGGATACTGCGGCTCGTCGGCGCGCGCCAGCAGTTCATTGATCCGCGCCAGTGCGCCGCCCGCCGCGTAGTAGGCGTATTGCAGGTTAAGCAACTGTTCGACCGGGCCGATCATGAACCACAGGTAACTGAACACCGCGAGCATCTGGCCGATCGACAGGTCGGAAAACAGCACGGTGAGCATCGCTGCTGCGCGGAAGATGTCGATGCCGAACTGGAACAGCAAACCACTGGCGCGATTCGAGGCGTCGGTTTTCCACTGCGAGTTGACCGCGTAGTTGCGCACTTCCTGCGCTCGCAACCCGAGGCGCCCGAGGAAATAGCCCTGGCGGTTGCCGGCGCGCACTTCCTGAATCGCATCGAGGGTTTCACTCAGCGCCTGGGTGAAGCGCGAAGTGCTGTCGTTCTCCAGTTTCTTCAGATGTTTGACACGTTTGCCCAACTGCACCGTGGCGTAGATCACCAACGGGTTGAACAGCAGAATCAGCAGCGCCAGCTTCCAGTGCATCCACATCAGGATGCTGGCGGTGCCGACCAGGGTCAGCATGGCCACAAGGAAGCGGCTAAGGGTTTCGCCGACGAATTTATCCAGCGTGTCCAGATCGGTGACCAGATGCGTCGTCACCGTACCGCTGCCAAGGCTTTCGTATTCGCCGAGTGAGATACGCTTGAGCCGTTCGATCAGACGCACGCGAATCCGGTAGACGATGTCCTTGGCCAGCCGCGCGAACAGCCGCGACTGCAAAACACCAAAACACAGGGCGCTGCAACGCAGAGTCAGGGTCACCACCAGCATCAGGCCGATATAACCCGCCGCCTGCTGCCACATGCTCGGCAGGAAATGGTTCATGACTTTCAGTGCCGCATCGCCGTGGCCGAGCAGGACTTCGTCGACCAGCAATGGCAGCAGCAACGGAATCGGCACACTGCACAACGTCGCCAGCACAGCCACGCCGTTGGCGATCCACAGGGATTTCTTGTGATGCAATGCCAGACGTCGGACTTCGGCCCAGCTCAGCCGGTCGACACGCTCTACGGCTGGCGTGTCATCGGCCCGGTCAGACACAGGCCGCGCGCTCCAGCCAGCGGCCGAGCAATGGCGACAGCTCGCTGAGCGGTTGATAGCCGTTGGTCAGCAGCGCCAGTTGACCGTTGCGCTCGGCGAGCAGGGTCGGGAATCCGGCGATGCCCAGATCCTGCACCCAGCTGAAATCGGCCTGGGTCGCCTTGTGCTGCTCGGCATGATCGAACAGCGCGGCGAATTCGATACGCGGCACACCGGCCTGCTCCGCCAGTTCGACCAGCACGCTGGCCTGAGTGACATCGCGACCTTCGGCATAGAACGCCTGCTGGATCAGCCCGACCAACGTCCACGCGCAATCCGGCGCCAGACTGCGCGCGGTCACGATGGCGCGACAGGCCGGTTCGGTGTCGTAGACAAATCCGTCAGGCAACGCGCCGTCGAATTTGAACGGCTGGCCGGTGGCCTCGGTGACCGCTTGCCAGTGCTCAAGAATGTAGCGTCGCGTGGTCGGCTCCAGCGCCGAACCGCTGCCGGTACGCAAACCGCCAACCACCAGATGCAGCTCGACCCCGGCTGCCTGCGCCTGCTCGACCAGTGACTTGGCCACCGGAGCAAATCCCCAGCACCACGAACACATCGGATCCATCACATAGAGCAGGCGCGCAGACATGGTTAAGCCTCGGTGGATGCTTGCTTATAGTTGTAGCCGATCGGGTGCGGCTGGTTGCGCGCCTTGGCCAGTTCGATCTGCTTTTGCCGATCGATGGCGCTGCGCCGGGTCTTCTCGCTGAGCTTGTCCCAGCAATGCGGGCAACTGATGCCGGCGACGTAGTGCTCGGAGGTGCGATCCTCAACGCTGACCGGTGTGCGGCAGGCATGACATTGATCGTAGTCGCCTTCCGTCAGGTCGTGACGCACGGTCACGCGGTTGTCGAAGACGAAGCAGTCGCCGCGCCACTTGGTTTCTTCCTGCGGCACCTCTTCGAGGTACTTCAGGATGCCGCCCTTGAGGTGGTAGACCTCTTCGAAACCTTCGCCGAGCATGTAGCTCGAGGCTTTTTCGCAGCGAATACCGCCGGTGCAGAACATCGCGACCTTCTTGTGCACGGCCGGGTCGAAGTGTTCCTTGATGTAGTCGGGAAACTCGCGAAAACTGGTGGTTTTCGGATCGATGGCGCCTTCGAAGGTGCCGATCGACACTTCGTAATCGTTGCGCGTGTCGATCAGCAGCACTTCCGGGTCGCTGATCAGCGCGTTCCAGTCCTGCGGCTCGACGTAGGTGCCGACCTTCTTGTTCGGGTCAACGCCTTCGACGCCGAGGGTGACGATCTCTTTCTTCAGCTTGACCTTGGTGCGGTAGAACGGCTGCTCGTCGCAGTAGGATTCCTTGTGGTCGATATCGACCATGCGCGGATCGTTCTTCAGCCAGGCGAGCAGACCATCGATACCCTCACGGCTGCCGGAAACCGTGCCGTTGATGCCTTCTTCGGCGATCAACAGGGTGCCTTTGATGCCGTTGTCGACCATCGCTTGCAGCAGGGGCTCGCGCAGGTCAACGTAATCTTCGAGGGTGACGAACTTATACAGTGCCGCCACGACAATCGGTTGTGTCATGGGTATTTCTCCAGGTGGCTACCCTCGCAAAGGGTGAACCGGATTCAAAAAAAACGCGCCGGCTAAGCGGCGCGTTGCGGATTCTAGCAAAAAACACGGTCAATTGACGGTGCACTGATATCTCTGTGGCGAGGGAGCTTGCTCCCGCTTGGCTGCGCAGCAGTCATAAAACCAGCAAGCGCATTCCTTCAGCCCGTGCACCTTTGCAGCCTCGGGAGCGCTGCGCACTCCAGCGGGAGCAAGCTCCCTCGCCACAACAGCCCTCACTATCCTCAGTTTTTGCTACCGCCAGCACAGGTCGGCGACGCCGGGGCGCCATCGAGCTCTGCCCATTCCTGCGGGGTATAGGTGTGCAGCGCCAACGCATGGAACTCGCCCATCAGCTCGCCGAGCGTGCCGTAGACTTTCTGGTGACGCTTGACCCGGTTCAGGCCTTCGAACTGCGTGCTGACAACCACAGCCTTGTAGTGGGTCTGTAACCCGCGACTGTGCATGTGGCTTTCGTCCAGCACTTGCAGGTGCTCAGGCTGTAACAAAGCCAGCGTCGATTCGATGCGTTGTTGCATGGTCATCACGAACTCCGCTTACTTCTTCTTGGCCGGCGCAGCAGCGCCTTTCGGGTCCAGCTCTTTGGTCATGTCGTCGAGCAGCTTGTTGACCACAGGCACCGCGCTTTCCAGTTTGCCCTGGGTCATCTGCGCCGACTGCTGGGTCAGCTGCGGCATTTTTTCGAGGACTTTCTTGCCCAGTGGCGACTGGTAGAAAGCCACCAGATCCTTCAGCTCGGATTCGCTGAAGTTGCTGGTGTAGAGCTTGACCATGTCCGGCTTGAGCTTGTTCCAGCCGATGGCCTGGTCCAGCGCGGCGTTGGCCTTGGCCTGGTAGGTTTCGAGAACGGCTTTCTTCGACTCCGGCGCTTTGGTCTGTTCAAAGCGCTGGGCGAACATTTGCTGCACTTGCATGTACACCGGGGTGCCCAGCTTGTCAGCGTGAGCCAGCGTCAGGAAAGCTTCGGCACTGGCGTTGTGGCTGGCGGTATCGGCAAGCACCTGGCCGCTGGCGCAAACCAGTGCAACCGCGGTACAGATGGCGCGAAGACGAGTCATCGAGTTTCCTTTAAGCAAAGCGAGGTCGAACCCCAAGGGCGACCATTCTGCGCCTAACAATCGCTGTGGCTCAACCCCCGCCCCTTGCCGCGCTTGATTGGCGGGGCTTTGCGGTCAACAATCGAGCCGATGGAACCACCCGGGCCGATGCCGGCCTAAATTGCGCCAACAGACCAACAGGAGTGTGCACGATGAGCCGTATCGAAACCGACAGCCTGGGCCAGATCGAAGTCCCGGACGACGCTTACTGGGGTGCTCAGACGCAACGCTCGCTGATCAACTTCGCCATTGGTCAGGAACGCATGCCGCTACCGGTGCTGCATGCCCTGGCGCTGATCAAGAAAGCCGCCGCGCGGGTCAACGACCGCAACGGCGATCTGCCCGCCGACATCGCCCGCCTGATCGAACAGGCCGCCGATGAAGTCCTCGCCGGCGAGCACGACGAGCAGTTTCCGCTCGTCGTCTGGCAGACCGGCAGCGGCACCCAGAGCAACATGAACGTCAACGAGGTGATTGCCGGCCGCGCCAACGAACTGGCCGGCAACCCGCGCGGCGGCAAGTCGCCGGTGCACCCGAACGATCACGTCAACCGCTCGCAAAGCTCCAACGACTGCTTCCCTACCGCCATGAGCATCGCCACCGCCAAAGCGGTGCAGGAACAGCTGCTGCCGGCGATTGCCGAGTTGTCCGGCGGCCTCGCTGAACTGGCGGCGCGCCATATGAAACTGGTGAAGACCGGGCGCACGCACATGATGGACGCGACGCCGATCACCTTCGGTCAGGAGCTGTCCGGGTTCATCGCGCAACTGGATTATGCCGAGCGCGCGATTCGTGCCGCATTGCCCGCGGTCTGCGAGCTGGCGCAGGGCGGCACTGCGGTCGGCACCGGGCTCAATTCGCCCCACGGCTTCGGTGAGGCGATTGCCGCCGAGCTCGCTGCGCTGTCCGGCTTGCCGTTCGTCACCGCGCCGAACAAATTTGCCGCGCTGGCCGGCCATGAGCCGCTGGTCACCCTGTCCGGTGCGCTGAAAACCCTCGCTGTGGCGCTGATGAAAATTGCCAACGACCTGCGTCTGCTGGGCTCGGGTCCGCGCGCGGGGTTCGCGGAAGTGAAGCTGCCGGCCAACGAACCGGGCAGCTCGATCATGCCCGGCAAGGTCAACCCGACCCAGTGCGAAGCGCTGTCGATGCTCGCCTGTCAGGTGCTCGGCAACGACGTGGCGATCGGTATTGCTGCGAGCCAGGGGCACTTGCAGTTGAACGTGTTCAAACCGGTGATCATCCACAACCTGCTGCAATCGATCCGCTTGCTCGGCGATGGCTGCAGCAACTTCCAGCAGCACTGCATCGCCGGACTCGAGCCGGATGCCGAGGCCATGGCCAAACATCTGGAACGTGGACTGATGCTGGTGACCGCGCTGAACCCGCACATCGGTTATGACAAGTCGGCGGAGATCGCCAAGAAGGCCTACAGCGAAGGGCTGACCCTGCGTGAGGCGGCGTTGCAACTGGGTTATCTGACCGATGAAGAGTTCGATGCGTGGGTGCGGCCGGAGAACATGATCGAAGCGGGCGCCAAGGGTTAGATCTGTAGCGTCTGTTAGTAAGTCATCGCGAGCAGGCTCACTCCTACAGGGGGTACGCATTTCAACTGTAGGAGTGAGCCTGCTCGCGATGAAGATGACGCGGTTTAACTGGCTGCCATCTTCAGCCGCCGCGCCCTGAGCCCGGCAATCAACGATGGCCCCAGCGCCACCAGTGCCGAACCCAGCACCACCAGCACCGCCCCGCCATAGCCCAGGGCATTGATCTGCTCGGCATGCACATACTCGGGCCAGATCCGCGCCGCAATGGCCACCGCAACAAACGTCACCAACGGCGTGATCGCCAGCGTCGCACTGACCCGCGACGCTTCCCAATGCGCCAGCGCTTCGGCGAATGCGCCGTAAGCGATCAAGGTATTCATGCAACACGCCAGCAATAGCCAGCCCTGCAGCGGGCTCAGCGCCAGCGCTTCCAGCGGATGCACCCACGGCGTCAGCAACAGCGCGCAGAACAGGTAGATCACCATCATCACCTGCAACGAATTCCACACCGTCAGCAATTGCTTCTGGCCCAGCGCGTAAAAGGTCCAGACGGTCGACGCCAGCAACACCAACAGCACGCCAGCGGTGTAATCGGACAGCGAGGTCAGCAGTTCGGCCAGGCGCTGATTGAAGAACAGACCAAAGCCTATCAGCAGCACCAGCAAGCCGATGCCCTGGCCGATGCTGAAGCGTTCCCTGAACACGAACAGGCTGGCAATCAGCAACATGATCGGGCCCATTTGCACCACCAGTTGCGCGGTGCCGGGGCTGAGCAGGTTGAGGCCCATCAGGTACAGCACGTAATTGCCGACCAGCCCCAGCACGGCCATCAGCACCAGCCAGCCGCCCTTGGGGCCGAGCACCTTGCGACTCGGCAGGCGTTTGACCGAGGCCAGATAGATGAACAGGCAGCCGCCGGACACCAACAGGCGAAACCAGGTCACCGTGACCGGGTCCATCACCAGCAGCACCTGTTTGAGCTTGATCGGCAGGATGCCCCACAGAAACGCGGTCAGCAGCGCCAGGAACAGTCCGTATACCCAGCGCCCCGATGAAATGTGCATGCGAACCCCAAAAGCCTGCTGACAAGAGCGGTCATTCTAGGCGCCCTGTCCCGTGCAACACAGGGACAGTTGCCGGCAGGCCGCGAATGAAACTGTGCAGGTCGCAGCAGTAAACCGCCGCGCCGCCGTTGATCGGCCGGACAGGCGCGCCAAGTGCTTCAGGCATAAGCTGATTGCAGACTTTTCCACACATTGATCAGGGAGACCGACATGTACGCCATGCGCGCCGAGGACAGCGCCCCCGCCACCCGTTTTCGCAGCGACCGTGTGTGTCGGGTCAATGGCGAGCTGTATTTCAGCACCCGGGAAAATACCCTTGAGGGGCCGTTTGACGGTCAGGTGATTGAGCGGGAGATTCAGGCTTATATCGCGCGGATGCAGCGGCAGGATTCCAATCGGACAACCGGTTGATGCCATCGCGAGCAGGCTCACTCCTACATTTGGAACGCGTTCCCCTGTAGGAGTGAGCCTGCTCGCGATAGCGGTTGATCAATCAACACAATCTTCAGGATTTAGCGCACCGCCTCAAACAACCCGCTCGCCCCCATCCCGCCACCCACACACATGGTGACGATGCCGTAACGCAGATTGCGCCGCTGCAACTCGCGAACCAGATGCCCGACCTGACGCGAACCGGTCATGCCGAACGGGTGGCCGATGGAAATCGAGCCGCCATTGACGTTGTACTTCTCGTTGTCGATCTCCAGCCGGTCGCGGCTGTACAGGCACTGCGAAGCGAACGCCTCGTTCAATTCCCACAGATCGATATCCGCCACTTGCAGGCCCTTGGCCTTGAGCAGTTTCGGCACCGAGAACACCGGGCCGATGCCCATTTCGTCCGGCTCGCAACCGGCCACAGTGAAACCGCGGAAAAACGCTTTGGGTTTGAGCCCCAGCTCCAGGGCTTTGTCCAGACTCATCACCAGCGTCATCGACGCACCGTCGGACAGCTGTGATGAATTGCCCGCCGTCACCGAACCGTCGTCGGCGAATACCGGCTTCAAACCGGCAAGGCTTTCGTAGGTCGTGTCCGGACGGTTGCAGTCGTCGCGCTCGACGACGCCGTCGACAATCTGCACTTCACCGCTGGTCTTGTCCTCGACGCGGTATTTCACCGCCATCGGCACGATTTCGTCATCGAACAGGCCGGCTGCTTGCGCTTGCGCCGTACGCATCTGGCTTTGCAGCGCATAACGATCCTGCGCTTCGCGGCTGACGCCGTAACGGCGCGCCACCACTTCGGCGGTCTGGCCCATGGTGTAGTAGATGCCGGGGGTCTGCTGCTTGAGCAGAGGGTTGATCAGGTGATCGGTGTTGACGCTTTTCAGGGTCAGGCTGATCGACTCGACGCCGCCGGCAACAATGATCTCGCTGCAACCGGAGGCGATCTGGTTGGCGGCGATCGCAATCGCCTGCAGGCCCGACGAGCAGAAGCGGTTGAGGGTCATGCCGGCAGTACCGGTGCCCAATCGTGAGAGCACCGCGACGTTGCGGCCGATGTTGTAGCCCTGCGCGCCTTCGTTGGAGCCGGCGCCAACGATGCAATCCTCGACGCTGGCCGGGTCGATATCGTTGCGTGTCAGCAGCGCATTGACGCAGTGGGCCGCCATGTCATCGGGGCGGGTCTGGTTGAACTTGCCGCGAAAGGATTTGGCCAGGCCGGTCCGCACGCTGTCGACGATCACCACTTCACGCATGGCATACCTCATTGTTGTTGTCGGTTGAAAGTGGACCTGAGCATAAGTCCACCTTCTTGCCGACCGCGAGGATCATTCACCCGGCGTATGCGCGGCCATCGTCTCAGTCCTTGTGCTTCCGGGCCTTCCTGTCGGATTTCTCGAACGCATCTTCCAGCGCACGGTTGATGGTGCGCAGGACTTTCACCCGTGCCCAGCGCTTGTCGTTGGCCTCGACCAGGGTCCACGGCGCGATCTCGGTGCTGGTGCGATCGACCATGTCACCGACCGCCGCACGATAGGCGTCCCATTTTTCCCGATTGCGCCAGTCGTCTTCAGTGATCTTGAAACGCTTGAAGGAAATCTCTTCGCGCTCCTGAAAGCGTTCCATCTGGGTGTCCTTGTCGATGGCCAGCCAGAACTTGACGACGATGACCCCGGCGTCGGTCAGCTGCTCCTCGAAATCATTGATCTCGCCATAGGCGCGCAACCAGTCGGCCTGGGTGCAGAAGCCTTCGACGCGCTCGACCAGCACCCGCCCATACCACGAGCGGTCGAACACGGTGAATTTGCCCCGTGCCGGAATGTGTCGCCAGAACCGCCACAGGTACGGTTGCGCGCGCTCTTCTTCGGTCGGCGCGGCAATCGGCACGATGCTGTACTGACGCGGGTCGAGCGCCGCCGCCACCCGCCGGATCGCGCCGCCCTTGCCGGCCGCGTCGTTGCCTTCGAACACCGCAATCAGCGCATGGCGACGCATGCGTTTATCGCGCATCAGCCCGGACAGGCGCGCTTGCTCGCTGATCAGTTGTTCTTCGTAGTCTTTCTTGTCCAGACGCTGTGTCAGGTCGAGGCTGTCGAGCAGGTTCAACTGATCGACCGGCGCCCCCAACGGCGCGGCGCTCACCTCACGCGGATTGACCTCGGCGCGTTTGAGCGCACTCTGCAGGCCTTCAAGGAGGATCTTGCCCACTGCCAGGCTACGGTAATTGGCGTCGGCGCCTTCAATGATGTGCCACGGCGCGTAATCGCGACTGGTGCGGCGCAACACGCGCTCGCCGTATTTGACGAACTTGTCGTAGGTCTGCGATTGCTGCCAGTCCAGCGGACTGATGCGCCAGCTGTGCAGCGGGTCGTCGGCCAGTGATTTGAGCCGCGCTTTCATCTGCTTTTTGGACAGGTGAAACCAGAACTTGAAGATCAGCGCACCTTCATCGCAGAGCATCTTTTCCAGACGCTCGGCGCCGGCAATCGCCTGATCCAGACGGGGATCCTTGAACAACCCATGAACCCTGCCCTGCAGCATCTGGCTGTACCAGTTGCCGAAGAACACCCCCATCCGCCCCTTGGCCGGCAGCATCCGCCAGTAGCGCCAGGCTGGTGGCCGCGCGAGTTCTTCATCGGTTTGCTGGTCGAAAGTGCGCACTTCGATCAGGCGCGGATCCATCCATTCATTGAGCAGTTTGACCGTCTCGCCCTTGCCCGCCCCTTCGATGCCGTTGATCAGGATGATCACCGGGAAGCGCTTCTGCTGCTGCAACTCGAACTGCGCTTCCAGCAAGGCTTCACGCAGCGCAGGGACCGCCGCCTCATAAGTGTCTTTGTCGATGGCGTGACCGATTTCAGCGGATTCAAACATGGGACGGCTCCTTCCAGGGTTCAGCAAGACTAGCGGATTGGGCACGGGCGCGGCGCAGAAATTCCCTGTGTTCAACGATTGTCCCCGAGCGGTCGATGCTGGACCTTGCGCTGGATCAGGCAGCCCTCGCGCGATCGGCTAGAATGGCCGCCTTGTGTTTGCCGAGCCTGCCATGAAAGCCGAAATACCCCACGCCCAACTCGACTGGGATGACCACGGACGCCCACGTTCGCGGGTGTTCGATGACGTGTATTTTTCCGACCAGTCGGGGCTGGAGGAAACCCGTTACGTGTTCCTCGAACAGAACCGCCTGGCCGAGCGTTTCGCTGCGCTGCCGGCCAATGGGCGCCTGGTCATTGGCGAAACCGGCTTCGGCACCGGGTTGAATTTTCTCTGTGCTTGGCAGCTGTTCGAGCAACACGCAGTGGCGGGCGCGCGCCTGCATTTTGTCAGCGTCGAGAAGTACCCGCTGGCGCCTGCGGACCTGCACCGAGCCTTGGCATTGTGGCCGGAGCTCAAGCCGTTGGCCGATCAGTTACTCAAGCACTACGTAGCGATTCATCCAGGCTTTCAGCGCATCACGCTGGCCGGAGGTCGGGTGACGCTGACCTTGCTGATTGGCGAGGCACTGGAGCAACTGCCGCAACTCGATGCGCAGATCGACGCGTGGTTTCTCGACGGTTTCGCCCCGGCGAAAAACCCCGACATGTGGACGGCTGAACTGTTCGTCGAACTGGCGCGTCTGGCCGCGCCGGGCTCGACCATCAGCACCTTTACCAGCACCGGTTGGGTGCGACGCTTGCTCAATGCTGCCGGGTTCAAGATGAAACGCACGCCGGGCATTGGCCACAAATGGGAAATCCTGCGTGGCGAGTTTCTCGGCTGGCCCGCCGAGGTGGCGGCGCCAGTGCCGGCAAAACCCTGGTTTGCCCGCCCTGCTCCGTTGCGCGGCGAACGCCGGGTGTTGGTGATCGGCGCCGGTCTCGCCGGCTGCGCAACGGCGTCGAGCCTGGCGGCACGTGGCTGGCACGTGAGTCTGCTCGAGCGTCATGCTGAGGTGGCGCAAGAAGCCTCGGGCAATCCGCAAGGCGTGCTCTATCTGAAGCTGTCCGCCCATGGCACCGCGTTGTCGCAGTTGATTGTCAGCGGCTTCGGTTACACCCGGCGACTGCTCGAAACGCTGCAGCGCAGTACTGACTGGGATGACTGCGGCGTGCTGCAATTGGCGTTCAATGCCAAGGAAGCCGAACGTCATGGGCAACTGGCGGCGGCGTTTCCCGAAGATCTTCTGCAATGGCTGGAACAGCCCGAAGCCCAGGCGCGTGCCGGTGTCGGCGTGGCCCATGGGGGTTTGTTCTATCCCGAGGGCGGTTGGGTGCATCCGCCGGCGCTGTGTCAGGCCCAGGCGATGCACGTCAACATCGAACTGCTCAGCCATCACCATGCCCTGGAGCTGCGCAAGGTCGCTGACCAGTGGCAAGCCCTCGACGGCGAACGCCTGCTCGCCAGTGCAGCGGTTGTGGTACTGGCCGGAGCCGCAGACATCAAACGCTTCGCCCAGAGCGCCGAATTGCCGCTCAAGCGCATTCGCGGACAGATCACGCGTCTGGCTGAAACCGCAGAAAGTCATGCCTTGGCGACGGTGGTGTGCGCCGAAGGCTACGTCGCCCCGGCGCGTCTGGGCGAGCACACCCTGGGCGCCAGTTTCGACTTCAACAGCGACGATCTGACGCCCACGACTGCCGAGCATCAAGGCAATCTGGCAATGCTCGAAGAGATCTCCAGCGATCTGCTGGCACGCCTGAACATCAGCGAGCAGCCGCTTGAGCACCTTGAGGGCCGCGCCGCCTTCCGCTGCACCAGCCCGGACTACCTGCCGATCGTCGGCCCGCTCGCCGATCGCGCAGCCTTTGTCCAGACCTACGCGGCCCTGAGCAAGGATGCCCGGCAAGTGCCAGACAATCCCTGCCCATGGCTCGACGGACTCTACGTCAACAGCGGCCACGGTTCTCGCGGACTGATCACCGCGCCGCTGTCCGGCGAACTGCTCGCCGCGTGGCTGGACAACGAGCCGCTGCCGTTGCCACGCAGCGTGGCCGAAGCCTGCCATCCCAACCGTTTCGCATTACGGCAGTTGATTCGCGGCAAGTGAACCTCACGTATCGGGCATCGCGCAGAGGCCGAGGTCCATCAAGCGGATCGATTCTTCGGTCAGGCGCTTGATCACGGCCTCTTGCGCCTGTTCCTTCTCAAGTTTGAGGGCATCCGCCTGACTTACATAGTCGGCACTGAGCAGTGTGTCCGCCTGCTCATCCAGCGCGCTCATTCGCGGGGCGAACGATTCATCGATCAGCGAAAATTTGCGTGTAAACGTACGCTTCAGGTAGTCGCGCCAGAACGTTTGCGCCTGGATGAATTTCAGCCACTGAGGCGAAAGTTCGGCGGTCGTGATGCGGTTTTTTGCGGTTTCCAGATCCGTTGCAGTGACGCCGCTCTGCGCATTGAACAGCATGCTTTGCGGCTGGCCGGGCAGCTCCAGCACTTTGGCCAGCCCGACGCGATACGCCAGATTGACCTCCAACGGATCCGACTTCACAGCCTTGACGGCATGTTCGCGGGCAATCGCGTTCAACCGATCCAGCCGGAACAGGCCGCGCCCCAGATTGAGCAGCGGTTTGGCCGTGACTCTGCCGCCTGCCCCCTTGGTGACCTGATCAACTTCAACGGCGACTTCCAGGTGACTGAAATTGAGCGCCGCGCTGTCAATGCAGTTGATCGGGTTGGCGGCCAGATCGAGCAACTGATCGCACAGAGCACCGTCAGCCTCCGCCGCCTTCAACACTCTCCAGACCCGTCGCTGCATGTCTGCGCTGCCCTTGGTGGCGTCGGCTGTGTCGCCCAGTTGCGCGAGCAAATGAAACAGGCCTTCGGCGCGGGTATCGTCACGAAATGCCGCCCAGATTCGCGCCTGCTCGGCCGAGTCCGCAGCGGACGTTGTGGTCAACCATAGCGATCGCGCGGTTTGCTCGTTGAGGCGGGGAATGTCATCGGCGGAATAGCCCATTCCGATACCGAAATTTTCGCGATAGTCATCGAGATGCGTTTTGCTTGTTTCGTTGAAGGGATTCAGCCCCAGGTCGAGCACGCCGGTGAATCGTCGATTTTTTTCAAACAGCCAGTCGGGCAGTTCCCTGATCTGGTTTTTGCTCAGATCCATCCATTCAATGTGCGCAGCACTGTTGAGGCCTTCGGGCAATTCCGTGATGCCTGTCTCGCGCAGCGTCAATCGACGCAGGTCGGTCATCTGACTGACATCAGGGGTAGCGCCCAACGGATTGCTGTCCAGATTCAGATACCGCACCGTCCGCAGCCGATTCAGTTTCGCCAGTGTCTGCTCGGTCAACTTCAGCTTATTGCCCGACAGACTCAACCGTTTGAGCTTGGGCATATAAGAAAGCACTTCAGGGAGCCGGGTGATTTTATTGTTGTCCAGTTCCAGCGACTCGAGCTGTTTGAAGGATTTGAGGAAGTACACGATATCGTCATCCTGCTCCATGTTTCTCATCGACAGGTGCTGGATATGGGCAAAGCTCAAACCCGTTGGCAGGGTCGGCAGTTTACCGACCCGCATGCCGTCCAGATTGAGGGCGCAGACCCGGTCGCCCTGCTCATCATTGATCCAATTGAATCGACGAAAGCCCTCCTCGATCAGTTCAGCGGCCATTTTGCGGCTGTGTCGCGCCTCTGCCCGATCACCGCCCATGGCCGCCAGGGCGACGCCATCCTCACTCCAGGTAAACAGCGCGTCGCGCAGGGTTTTCACGTCCTCGCGCAAGGCTTTGACCCGGGTTGCGCGGCTCAGCGAATCGTCGCCCAGTTCATCGAGCAATTGGCCGGCCTGGGTGTCGTCCAGGCGTGGAAACAGTTTGCGCACTTTGCGCAGCAGCTTGCGTGAATGAGCTGTCGCGGGGACCTGATCGCCTTGCACACAGGCCGGCTCGACAGCCGATGGTTCAATGCTGTGGCCGAGCAATGTCCGCGCAGTGACCTCGCGTTCGTCGAGGGCAACACTGAGCAGCTTTTTGCGTAACTGTTGCGTACTGACCTGTCCGGCGTCGGCAAATCCGAGCGCTGCCCGCTGACGTGACGGCAGCGCCTTGAGGATGGCCATGTATAACGCGCCGGGGCCGGATTTCACCTTGCCCAGGGATTTCCTGTCGCCGCCAAAGGCTTCATAGCCCTCAGTGGACTTCACCAGATAGCCGGTATTGTCGGAGGTCGCCGACGCATCGCCGACCTCTTCGAGCAACGGTCCGGTCAAGGCCTTGTCGCGTACCTGCAGACGCAGTTGAGCGTCCCATCCGCTGAGGCGCGGCAGCAATTTCACGGCCAGCTTGTCTGTGTCGGCATTGGCCAGTCGCGACCAGTGCAACCCGCTCAGCGCCCGGTCAAGCCGCACCTCGGCCACACCGGCCCGAACCCGCTGCCCCAGGCGCAATGGCACGCGCCCGGTCGAACGCAGGTGCAGGCGCTCGACACTCGGAGCGCGGTCAATCAGCCTTTGGCCAAGGCGCGCCGGAATGTCGGCGAAGACCTTGCGCAATTTGTCCAGATCCTGCGCGTCACTGTGGTCGTAGCGCTTGTACATCCGCTCGAACGCCGCGCGGTAATCCGCCTTGAGCGCAGCAGCCAGTTTTTTCGCCAGCGCAGAAGCCTGGGTGGTTTTCGCGACTTGGCCGCCGAGCATGGCCTCGACTTCATGCGGGTAAAGGCCACCGATCACGGTTTGCAGCAAGCGTCCGAGTGCCAACTGGCCTTGAGTGACCGGCACTTCCAGGGTTTCGTCGAGCGTGCTGTTTGCAGGATAAGTGCTGTCGACGTCGCCTTCATGACCGGCGACCTTGATGTAGCGGTCAGTCGGCCAGCCCGGCAGTTGCGTCAAGGCATGCATCTGTTCCTCGACAGGTTGCCCGGAGTGAAACTCGCCATTGGCCAGCTCCGTCGTCAGCTCCCGCAGCTGCCGCCCGATGCGCACGCGCTCGACGGTATCGCGCAGGCGTACCGGCAACTTCAGATTGTCATTGAACGTGTCGAGCAGGGTCTGCTGCGAGGTGTCGCTCAGCCGGCGCAGCATGTCCAGATCACTGTCGGCAAATTCGCTCAACTGCGGATCGATGCGCTTGAGCGTGTAGGCGGAACTGCCCCATTCTTCGGGCTCCTCGGCAGGGAGCCGCCAGCCGCCTTCGACGTGGCGGATCAGTTCGGGGGCATAGGCTTGTGCGCGGCCGGCGTGTTCCAGGCGCCAGCGCTGGGTGTCGGTATCAAAGTTGCCGGCCAACAGGCGGTGCTCGAGGCGGCCGATGGTCTTGCTGCCAATCTGGTAGAACTCCTTGGAGCCGGCATCGATGGTGAATCCGGCCGGCAGAGAATGCTCGTACGGGCTCAAATCAGCCTTCCACAGGCGTGGCTTGCCGGCCTGACCGAGAATCGCGGTGAACTGCGCGAAGAACTGCGGATGCGCGCGCAGCAGCTTTGTGCCCAGGGTGCCCAGCGCTTTTTGACCGCCGGCAAAGACGCCCATCAATGCGACGTTCTCGACCACGCTGAGCAGATGTGACAGCGCCTGTTGATGATCACCGCGACGCCAGTCCTCGACGCCTTCATACACTTCACCGAGCAATTGCCCGACCGCGACGCCCATCATCAATTGCCCCAGGACCGGCACGAACAGCCCGGCCACCGACGCCACGCTCACCCCGCGCTGAACGAAATCCAACAGACGTTTCTGCCGCGCCGCTTCATCGATATCAGCCGTCGGCACCGCCAGTTTGCGCGCGTCGATCTGCAGCTTGCCGACATGGCTCTGCACCATGAAATCGAAGAGCGGCACGTTGATCGGCCACTGTTCGACCAACCCCAGATCAGGTTTTTCGGCAAGCGACTTGAAGAAGTCGGCCTTGTCATCTTCATCGAGGCTGCCGGCGAAATACCCCTGATATTCGGTGCTCTTGAGTTGTTGCGCGAGGTAGCGCTTGAACGCGTTGAAACTCGGATATTCATACACCGCTCGCTCGGGCTCGCCGGGCATGTACACCATGCATCCGTCCTCAGGGTGTTGCTGCACGGAGCGTTTGGAAAACACGACCACGCCCCACACGCAACTGTCGAGGATTTTGATGCCCTGCATGATCATCGGGTCTTTGCCGTAGCGCAGGTTTTGCGCCGACGCCACGCCCTCGGCCACCATCAGATCCTGCAGCATGCGCAGACCTGCCGTAGTGATATCGCCCTTGAGCGCGGCCAGATGGGCGTCCAGTTCCAGCAGCGATTGCTTCAATGCGGCGATATCGTGGGTCATGGCACTGGTCGCGACGACTTTGCCGCTGTCATCACGCAGACCGAACACCTGCTGCAGATGCTCCTGGTACTTCTTGCCCAGATCCAGCTTGCGGCAAAACGCTGCGAACGCTGCCGGCGTCAGATCTTTCACGCCAGCGGGCGCACTTTTGATGCGCACCAGACTGCCGGCGGGGAAACCGTCGGCCAGTTCCTCGTCTTCGGTGAAATTCTGCATGGCTGCTTGCAACAGGGTCTGGGTTGCGTGTCTGACCAGGTCGATACCGGCCTGATCCGTCGCCGTCGCATCGCAGCCGCAATCGACGCCCGGCAGACTGAGCACATCCTCGCCTGCGTCATAGACCGCTGGCCATTTCGCGCTCAGCGCCGCGTCGAGTTCGCTGATGCAGAAGCTGTGCAAGGGTTTGAGCCGGGTCAATTGCTTATCGACCTTGAGTTGCAGGGTGTGCAGCTCACGATTGATTTCGTCCAGCTTGACCAGCGTGGCCGTGGACGCCTTGAGCAAATACGCCGGCAAGCGTTTTTCCAGGACTTCAGCGGTGTCGAGGTCGCCTGTAGCGTCGTACAGGGTGCTCAGGACCGAGGCCTGAATCGGTGGATTTGTCTTGTCTTGGGTGGGCATGGCAATAGTCCTTTATTGCGATTTGAACCCTCGACCCTAGCGGTGCCGGACGGCCAATAACAGTCCAAATTCCTGGGCCGAATCCGCGCAGATCCACCGTGTTTTTGTATGGAAAAAATAGCCCTGCACCACCCGCGCGGAACGTCGACGCCCAGCGGGGGCTTATGCACAAAAAGTGTAAAGGCACGCAGGCAAATCCGGCGCTCGATCGGCGCTGATAGCGTGACGACAGGAGGCAGCGCGGCCGACTTATAACTTATCGATCTAAAACTCCACATACCGAGACAGGTCAGTTTCTGAGTACCCGCACTTTCCGCGTGGTACGGCTTGACCTTCCCCAACGGAAAAACCGGTAAGGACTTTATGTGCGGATTAGCTGGCGAGTTACGTTTTGATCAACAACCTGCAGACCTTGCAGCGATCGAGAGAATCACCCATCACCTGGCCCCTCGCGGCCCTGACGCGTGGGGCTTCCATGCCCAAGGGCCGATTGCCCTGGGCCATCGACGCCTGAAAATCATGGACCTGTCGGACGGCTCGGCACAGCCGATGATCGACAGCCAGTTAGGCCTGTCCCTGGCCTTCAACGGCGCGATCTACAACTTCCCGGAATTGCGCGAAGAGCTCGAAGGGCTGGGTTATGCCTTCTATTCCGGTGGCGACACCGAAGTGCTGCTCAAGGGTTATCACGCCTGGGGCGAGGCGCTGCTGCCGAAACTCAACGGCATGTTCGCCTTTGCCATTTGGGAGCGCGATGCCCAGCGCCTGTTCATCGCCCGTGACCGTCTCGGCGTGAAGCCGTTGTACCTGTCGCGCACCGGTCAGCGCTTGCGCTTTGCCTCGGCACTGCCAGCCCTGCTCAAGGGCGGCGATATCAACCCGATCCTCGATCCGGTGGCGCTCAACCACTACCTGAATTTCCACGCAGTCGTGCCTGCGCCGCGCACATTGCTGGCCGGCATCGAAAAACTGCCGCCGGCCACCTGGATGCGCGTTGAAGCCGATGGCCGCACCGAACAGAAGACCTGGTGGACCCTGCCCTACGGCCCGCATGAGGATGAGAAAAACCTCAACCTCGAAGACTGGGTCGATCGCGTTCTCGACAGCACCCGTGAAGCGGTGGCAATTCGTCAGCGTGCGGCGGTTGATGTCGGTGTGTTGCTCTCGGGTGGTGTCGATTCGAGCATGCTCGTCGGCCTGTTGCGCGAAGTCGGTGTAGAGAATCTCTCGACCTTCTCCATCGGGTTTCAGGACGCCGGCGGCGAACGCGGCGACGAATTCCAGTACTCGGACCTGATCGCCAAGCACTACGGCACCCGCCACCACCAATTGCGCATCGACGAGAAAGAAATCATCGAGCAACTGCCCGCCGCGTTCCGCGCGATGAGCGAGCCGATGGTCAGCCACGATTGCATTGCCTTCTACCTGTTGTCCCGGGAAGTGGCCAAGCACTGCAAAGTGGTGCAGAGCGGCCAGGGTGCCGACGAGTTGTTTGCCGGCTATCACTGGTATCCGCAAGTCGACGGCGCGGCCGATCCTTACGCGGCTTACCGCGATGCGTTTTTCGACCGCAGCTATGACGACTATGCCGCAACCGTGCAGCCGAAATGGCTGGTCGATCACGACGCAGCAGGCGACTTCGTCAAAGAGCATTTTGCCCAGCCTGGCGCTGCTGCCGCGGTGGACAAAGCCTTGCGTCTGGACAGCACGGTGATGCTGGTCGATGACCCGGTCAAACGCGTCGACAACATGACCATGGCCTGGGGCCTGGAAGCGCGTACGCCGTTCCTCGACTATCGACTGGTCGAACTGTCGGCCCGCGTGCCCGGCAAATTCAAGCTCCCCGATGGCGGCAAACAAGTGCTCAAGGAGGCCGCGCGTCGGGTCATTCCAAGCGAAGTGATCGACCGCAAGAAAGGCTATTTCCCGGTGCCGGGCCTCAAGCATCTGCAGGGAGACACGCTCAATTGGGTGCGCGAGCTGCTGCTCGATCCGAGTCAGGATCGTGGCCTGTTCAACCCGACCATGCTCGACAAGCTTTTGACTGATCCACAAGGCCAGCTGACCCCGTTGCGCGGTTCGAAATTGTGGCAACTGGCGGCCCTGAACCTGTGGCTCAGTGAACAAGGAATCTGATTGATGAAACCCCATGCCACGTCCATCAACCAACGTCTATTGCGTGGTCAGGCCCCTTCGTATGAACGTTTGCAGGCGCGCCTGGCCGAAGACGGCAGCGAACCTGCCACCGCCCCGATTGCCGTGCATTGCGGTTGGGGCAGGCTGCTGATCGGTCACACCTTTCCCGACCCGGCGTCACTGGCGCAGGAACTGCTCAACGAGCAGCCCGGCGAGCGCGACATCGCCCTGTACGTCGCCGCACCGCAGCAGATTCTCGGCCTCGAGCCGACTCAGCTGTTTCTCGATCCATCCGACACCCTGCGCCTGTGGTTCAGCGATTATCGTCAGGCGACACGGGTGTTTCGCGGCTTCCGCATTCGTCGTGCGCAGAGCGAAACCGACTGGCAGGGCATTAACCGTTTGTATCAGGCGCGTGGCATGTTGCCGATCGATCCGGAGCTGCTCACCCCGCATCATCAGGGCGGCCCGGTGTACTGGCTGGCGGAAGACGAGGACAGCGGCGCGGTGATCGGCAGTGTCATGGGTCTCAATCATGAGAAAGCCTTCAACGACCCGGAAAACGGCAGCAGCCTTTGGTGCCTGGCGGTCGATCCGCATTGCTCGCGTCCGGGCGTCGGTGAAGTGCTGGTGCGGCACCTGGTCGAGCACTTCATGAGTCGCGGCCTGGCCTACCTGGACCTGTCGGTACTGCATGACAACCGTCAGGCGAAAAGTCTTTACGCCAAACTGGGCTTCCGCAACCTGCCGACCTTCGCCATCAAGCGCAAGAACGGTATCAACCAGCCGCTGTTTCTCGGTCCGGGGCCGGAGGCGAATTTCAATCCTTACGCACGGATCATTGTCGAAGAAGCGCATCGGCGCGGTATCGATGTGCAAGTGGATGACGCCGACGCCGGGCTGTTTACCCTCAGCCATGGCGGCCGCCGCGTGCGCTGCCGCGAGTCGCTGAGTGACCTGACCAGCGCGATCAGCATGACCCTGTGCCAGGACAAAAGCCTGACCCATAAAGTGCTTAAGGCCGCAGGCCTGAAACTGCCGGCCCAGCAACTGGCGGGCAATGCCGACGATAATCTGGCCTTTCTCGATGAGCATCAGCGTGTAGTGGTCAAACCTCTCGACGGCGAACAGGGCCACGGCGTGGCTGTGGATCTGCGCACCATTGAAGAAGTGCAGAAGGCCATCGAAACCGCCAAGCAGTTCGACAGTCGCGTGCTGCTGGAAAGCTTCCATGAAGGCCTTGATCTACGGATTGTGGTGATCGGTTTCGAAGTGGTTGCGGCAGCGATTCGCCGTCCGGCGGAAGTGGTTGGCGATGGTCAGCATTCGATCGGTGCGCTGATCGAAGCGCAAAGCCGCCGTCGGCAAGCGGCCACCAGTGGCGAAAGCAAGATTCCCCTGGACCACGAAACCCAACGCACGCTGCACGCCGCCGGCTATGACTACAGCAGCATTCTGCCGGCCGGCGAGCATCTGTTCGTGCGGCGCACGGCCAATCTGCACACCGGCGGGACGCTGGAAGACGTGACGGCGATTCTTCATCCGACCCTGGTCGACGCGGCGGTGCGTGCGGCGCGAGCGCTGGACATTCCGATGGTCGGCCTCGATCTCATGGTGCCGGCGGCGGATCAGCCCGAGTACGTTTTCATCGAAGCCAACGAACGTGCCGGCCTGGCCAACCATGAACCGCAGCCGACGGCGGAGCGCTTTGTCGATCTGTTGTTTCCGCACAGTCAGCCGGCTGCCTCTTGAACCTTCATTGTTCCGGCTGACGCCTTCGCGAGCAGGCTCGCTCCCACATTTGGAATGCGTTTCCCCGTGGGAGCGAGCCTGCTCGCGAAGAGGCCCGAACGTCATCACAAATTTCTCTCATCGAAACCATCGGTGTGCTCAACCCATCAGGAGTTTCCATGACCAAGACCCCACACATCCCTGAACCGGATCTGGCTTACCTGCAAAAAGTCCTGCTGGAAATGCTCGCCATTCCCAGCCCCACCGGCTTCACCGACACGATCGTGCGCTACGTTGCCGAACGTCTTGAAGAACTGGGCATTCCGTTCGAAATGACCCGGCGCGGCACCATTCGCGCGACGTTGAAAGGTAAAAAGAGCAGTCCTGACCGCGCGGTATCTGCGCACCTGGACACCATCGGTGCCGCCGTCCGTGCGGTGAAAGACAACGGTCGCCTGACGCTCGCCCCGGTCGGTTGCTGGTCAAGCCGCTTTGCCGAGGGCAGCCGGGTCAGCCTGTTTACCGACACCGGCGTGATTCGCGGCAGCGTGCTGCCGCTGATGGCTTCCGGGCATGCATTCAACACTCAGGTCGATGAAATGCCGATCAGCTGGGATCACGTCGAACTGCGTCTGGACGCCTACTGCACGACCAAGGCCGATTGCGAATCCCTGGGCATTCATGTCGGTGACGTGGTGGCGTTCGACCCGCTGCCGGAGTTCACCGAAAGCGGCCATATCAGCGCGCGCCACCTCGACGACAAGGCCGGCGTTGCCGCACTGCTCGCCGCACTGAAGGCGATTGTCGACAGCGGCCAGGAACTGAACATCGATTGTCATCCGCTGTTCACCATCACCGAGGAAACCGGCAGCGGCGCGGCGGCGGCATTACCGTGGGACGTCAGCGAATTTGTCGGCATCGACATTGCGCCGGTCGCGCCGGGCCAGCATTCCAGCGAACACGCGGTGAGCGTGGCGATGCAGGATTCCGGTGGCCCATATGACTATCACTTGTCCCGGCATCTGTTGCGCCTGGCCGATGAACACGAACTGCCGGTGCGCCGCGACATGTTCCGCTATTACTTCAGCGATGCGCACTCGGCGGTCACCGCCGGCCACGACATCCGCACCGCCCTGCTCGCTTTCGGCTGCGATGCCACGCATGGTTACGAACGCACGCACATCGACAGCCTGGCGGCGCTCAGCCGTTTGCTCGGCGCGTACATTCTGAGCCCGCCGGTCTTCGCCAGCGATGCGGCGCCGGCCAATGCCTCCCTGGACCGCTTCAGCCACCAGATCGAACATGACACGCAGATGGAAAGCGAGACCCGGGTGCCGCCGGTGGACAGTCTGGTTGGGCAGCGTTCCGACAGTTGAATCTTCGGTGATCACATAAACGTCTTCGCGAGCAGGCTCGCTCCCACAGGGATCGCATCAAATGTGGGACTGAGCCTGCTCGCGATGGCGCCGGTCGAGGCACTACAAAAACTGGCAGGCAAAACCCAATCCCCGTAGCATCCCGACATTGATTTGACCGAGGTGCCCATGCTCATTCCCCACGACGCGCTTGAAGTCGACACCCTCACCCGCCTGATCGAGGATTTCGTCACCCGCGATGGTACCGACAATGGCGATGACACCCCGCTGGAAACCCGCGTACTGCGCGTGCGCCAGGCATTGACCAAAGGCCAGGCGCTGATCGTGTTCGACCCGGAAAGCGAACAGTGCCAGTTGATGCTCAAGCACGACGTACCCAAGCATCTGTTCGACTGAAATCGTCAGCCAGCCTTCGCGGCAGCCTCCTTGCGCTTGATCCGGTCATAGACCTCGGCGCGGTGCACATGGACTTTCTTCGGCGCCTCGACGCCGAAGCGCACGCTGGAGCCATTCACCGACAGAACACGCAGGGTGATGTCGTCACCGATTGAAATCAACTCACCGACCACACGGCTGAGTACAAGCATGGGATTCATCCTTCAGGACTGGCAAACCCTGAAGATGCGCGGCTTACAGCGGCTCCACAATGCATGACGAGCAAATCAGTCTTGCCCTACAGCCTTCCACGCCCGCAGCCGTCAGACGCTTCGCACAAAGGTATCAGGCGGCGGAAAAGCGCGGCCCCAACAGAATGACACTCGCACCGACCACGCACAGCGCCATGCCGATCCAGTCCGAGCCCAGCGGGCGCACCCGTTCGACGACCGCGAGCCAGCCGATCGAAGCGACGATGTAGATCCCGCCGTACGCGGCATAGGCGCGCCCGGCGTAGGCCGCTTCAACACGGGTGAGCAACAGTGCGAACAGGGTCAGGCTAAGTAACGCGGGAATCACCCACAACGCACTTTTGCCCTGGCGCAGCCACAAATAGAAAGCAAAACACCCGGCGATTTCAAACAGCGCCGCCAGGAAGAACCACAGGTAATTAAGCATGGAATGCGTCTCGACAGGGTGACCATGGCGGCCACCCTAACCACGCGGCGGGCAACGAACAAGATCACGCGTTGTTTTGTCGGGCCTTGGCGCGCATTTTCTCCGCCATCGAAGTCATCTCGTTGTAGAGCAGTTGCGGATTTTTCTGTTTCAGCGCCCAGGCCATGCGCCCTTGTTCGTGGGGCAGAATCATGAACTCGCCAGCGGCGACTTGCTGATAGATGTATTCCGCAATATCGGCTGCACTGATCGGCGAACTTTCCAGCAACTTGCCGACCTGCGCTTTCATTGCCGGGGTCGGGCCGCGGAAGGAATCGAGCAAGTTGGTCTGGAAGAACGATGGGCAGACCACGTGCACCGCCACTTCCTGCTGCGCCAGTTCGATCAGCAGGCTTTCCGACAATGCCACCACACCCGCCTTGGCGACGTTGTAGTTGCTCATCGCCGGACCTTGCATCAGCGCGGCCATGGAGGCGATGTTGATGATCTTGCCCTTGCTCTGTTCCAGCAGCGGCAGGAACGCCTTGCAGCCTTTGACCACGCCCATCAGGTTGATCGCGATTTGCCAGTCCCAGTCTTCCAGGGACAGTTCGCTGAAGAACCCACCCGAGGCGACCCCGGCATTGTTGACGATGATGTCGATGCCGCCGAACTTCTCTTCACAGGCTTGGGCGAATGCGGTCAGCTGGCTGTAATCACGCACATCGCAGCGCTGGATGAAACCGTCGCCGCCCGCCTCGCGCACCCGTTTGAGGGTCTCCTGCAGGCCGGGTTCACTGACATCGGACAAGGCCAGCCGCCAGCCTTCACGGGCCCAGCGCAGCGCGATTTCGCGACCCAGGCCGGAGCCTGCACCAGTGATCATCATGCGATTTTGCATAGCGGACAGCCTTGTTGTTCCGGGAGAGATGCGCCGAGTGTAGCGAAGGAACTGCGTCCGCCCACGCTCCATCCAGTTGCTGAATGGAGGATCAAAAGATTGCTGCCCCCGCCAACTTCGCCATCCAATCCTGTAGGAGCTGACGATTGCAACGAGGCTGCGTTCTTTTCGCTGGAAAGGAAATAACAGAGCAATCCAAATACATTAAAAAAACATTGAATTTTTTTTCATTCGCGCAAGTCGGAACATGTAAGCCGGCTGGAATTTAGTTGCTATCCAGCTGCCCACTGAGCGTCAAGACTCTTCCAGACTCTGAACAAGGAAATCACCCATGGGCACAATTCTAATCATCATCCTGATCCTGTTGCTGATCGGTGGTCTGCCGGTCTTCCCGCACTCCAGAAGTTGGGGTTATGGCCCGTCGGGCATTATCGGCGTGGTGTTGGTCGTGCTGCTGGTGCTGTTGTTACTCGGCAAGATATGACGATTTGAAGCTGTAAAAAAAGAGGCCCTTTTTCAAGGGCCTCTTTTTTATTGCGTGGACTTCAACGAGTCATCAATCCGGCTTGCCGTGAATCACACCGGCGGTGTTATCGAGCAGGCTTTTGGTCGCGGTTTGCAGGAACGCCTCGAGTTTGAGTTTGAGTTCGGCAGTACGCGGCGCATTTGGCACAACTTCGGCGTGCGGAGTGGCACCGAGCTGGTATTGCCAGATTTTCGGGCCCATGTCCTTGTCGCGCGGCAGCACCAGAATCTGGTCAGCGGTGACGATGGCGGTGGTCTGCTCGCTGCCCGATGGCTTGATCACACCGAAACCGGTGTCGCCCTGCGGCAGGTTGAGCAGGTCACGGCCCCAGCACTGGTGACGCACTTCACCACCTAGACGGCCCATGATGGTCGGCACGATGTCGATCTGCGTGCCCACGGTATGGTCACGGGCACCGAACTTCTGCTGAATGCCCGGGGCGATCATCAGCATCGGCACGTTGAAGCGGCCCAGGTCCATTTCAGTGATCTGGCGCTCGTTGCCGAAGCCGTGGTCGCCGACGATGACGAACAGGGTTTCGTTGAAGTACTTCTCTTTGCGCGCCTTCTCGAAGAACTGGCCGAGCGCCCAGTCGGAGTAACGCATGGCGGTCAGGTGTTCGTTGAGGCTGCCACGGTCAGTCACGCGCTCGACCGGCAACGGTGTCGGCAAGGCGTACGGCGTGTGGTTGGACAGGGTTTGCAGCAGGGCGTAGAACGGCTTGCCGTTTTCCCGCGCCTTGAGCTCCTGCAGGCCACGATCGAACATGTCCTGGTCGGACACGCCCCAGGTCGGATCGGAGAACACCGGATTGACGAAATCGTTACGGCCAACGAAGTTGGTCATGCCCTGGTTGCTGAAGAAGCCCGACTGGTTGTCCCAGGCGAAGTCGCCGTTGTAGACGTACACGTCGTCGTAGTCGCGGGCACTGAGCACCTGCGGCAGGCCGGACAGCTTGTGGCTGCCTTCCGGGGTCTGCATCAGGTATTCGAAGCCGGGCAGGTTCGGGAAGCAGGCCATGGTCGCAAACATGCCCTGGTGGGTGTGCGTACCGTTGGAGAAGAAACGGTCGAACAGCAGGCCTTCCTTGGACAGCTTGTCCAGGTAAGGGGTGATGTTGCCCGGAGCACCCAGGGCGCCAACCGAGTGACCGGCCATGCTTTCCATCAGGATCACGACAACGTTCTTGATCGGCAGGGTCTTGTCGGCTGGCGGCATGTAATCACGGCGCACGGCGGCAATATCGGCGTCGACCAGTTTGTCGTCAGGCATCAGCAGCATGTCACGCACGATTTTCTGCGCCTGTTCCTGCGGCAGCGTGGCTTTCCAGATGTTGTCGCGATCTTCGCCCATGCGCGACTTGGCGGCCTCGATCAGCGACAGCGTGGCATTGAGACCGAGCTGGTTGGCGAAGTTGGAATCAGTGGTGTACACGTCACCCCAGCGCATTGGCGGGCCTTGACGCAGGGTGCCACGGGCGGCAACCACGCAGATCAGCAGGCAGACCACAAACACCGCCAGGCGGGTGTACCACGGCGCAACCTGACGGGAGCTGACGCTGCCGCCGCTGAACGGCCCACGCGGGCGGGTGGCGCGGTCGGCGCCTTTGAATGCCAAGGTCAGAATGACCGTGCCGATGACCCACGCCAGCAGGTAGCGCACCACCGGGAAACCGTACCAGAGCATGCTCATCACGGTTTTCGGATCTTCTCTCACATATTGGAACACCAGACCGTTGAGGCGCTGGTGAAACTCGCGGTAGAAGTCCATCTCCATCAGGCCGAGGAACAGCGCGATGCTCGAGGCGATGGTCAGCCACAGGCGAAAGAAGCCGCGCGCGGCCATGGCCCGGGCGCTGAACAGCGCCAGCACCAGCGGAATGCACAGGTACACCACCAGGCGCAGGTCGAAACGCAGACCGTTGACGAACGCTTCGAGGAAGGTCGCGGCCGGGGTGTCGAGGATCATCTCGCGGTTGTAGACCAGCAGCGCGAGGCGCAGCGCGGAAAACATGACCATCATGACCAGTGCGCACAGCAGCGTGTAGGCCAGATGCGATTTGACGGTCGGTTGCAGCAGGCGAGCAGAAGATCGCTGCTGATTCAGGGCGTCCGGGTTTGCCATGTCGTTTTAGGACCCATTGGAAGTTGAAGTTGCAAAAATACAGCGGCGCCAGGCCCTCTATTGGTCATTCCAGACCCCGGGGCGTGCGCGGTGCGCAAATGTTGCACGATCGTTCACACCATTGCCATTGATTACTGCCCTGCTCTTCGAGACTTTCATTCAAAGGGCTGACAGCGCTGTTGCAGGCATTAAGTGCGGGCGAATTGTCTTGAAGGCTTTGTGAAAATTTCGTGCAACGCATATCTGGAAATACAATTTAGAGACAAAACAAAACGCCCCGAACCGGTCGGGGCGTTTTGCTTAGAGCGCGAAGATTATTTCTCGGCGCGTTCTTTCAGCGCTTTCAGCGTATTGAATGGCGCATCGACGACGAACTTGTTGGCAACCATCGCCGGTACGCTGCCACCTGGCTCGGTGTGTACTTGATAGGTCACTTCGACCTGATCGCCTTTAGGCACGAACTTCCAGAAGCCTTTGACTTGCTGAACCCGTACGAAGCCTTTTTCTTCCGGCAGATAGGTCGGCACGCCTTCCAGATTCCGCGTCAGGCTGCCATCGGCACCTTCAACAGTGGTGATCTTCAACACCGAATCACGCGGGGTCACCGGCCATGGTGTATTGAATTGCGAATAGGTCCAGCTCAGATCGCCTTCATGCTTGAGCAGTTTCTGGCTCTTGCACTCGTGAATCCAGGCGCAGGCGCCGGAGACGTCTTCCTGCAAGGCGCGCAGTTTGGCGATGGTGGTCTTCATCAGCGCGACGCCCTGATAGGACTTGTAGTCCGAACCGGGTATTTCACTCAGGGAAACCTTGATACCGTCTTCGTTCTTGGCGACTTTCCAGTCTTCCGCCTGGGCGACCGAAGTAGCAAGTACGGCAGTCAGACCACACAACACAGCGATACGATGAAGCGAACCCATAGTGTTATTCCTTATTGTTGAAGTTCCGTTGGTGAACACATCACGCCGCCGTGATCTGCTCCCACCAGCCGATCAATCTGATCGCTTCTTCCGAGCTGCTGCCGCAGACCTCGACATCCGCAGCGAAACCCGAGCACACAGGCGGACGTTCCGGACGGCCGAAAATGCTGCACAGGTTATCGACCGACAGTTGCACGCAACGTTCGCCGGCGGGCTTGCCTTGGGGCATGCCGGGGATCGGTGAACTGATGGAGGGGGCAATGCAGCAAGCGCCACAGCCTTCGCGGCATTTCATGACGTACAGATCCTCGGGACGGGCGATGTGTAAAGAGACGGGGAACAGAGTAACCGCTAAAACGGCTGTTTCAAATTGCTGGAAGCGGGTTTTCAACGATAAGTAAAAGTGACCGGGCAGTCTCCGACGAAGCGTCTGGTCTGCGCATCAGAGATGACCCGTTCTATTGTTTGAATTCAAAATCCAGCGCGGCGCCTTCCACATCGCGTCGCGCTTCATTGCGCAGTTGCAACTGCATTTCGTTGCTGAGCAAGCGGCCGTTGAGCTGGAAACCGGCGTCCTTCTCACCGAACATCTGCGGCAGGATCGCCTCGCGCTTGGGCAGCTCCACCGTGCCCTTGGGCTTCAACTCTTCAACCATATCCTTGGGCAGGCTGAGATCGAGTTTTGCCGGCGGCAATTTGGTCTTCGCCACTTCGCTGGCGGATTTCGATTTCGAGGCAACCGGGCGGCGCTTCTTCACTGTGGCGTTTTTTTTGGCCTGGGCTTTTTTTGCTGGAGCCGCGGTTTTCACGGTTTTGTTCGTCGTACTCGTCGCTGCCGGTTTTTCCTGGGCTGCGGCCGCCATGACCCCCGGCGCCTGACCGATCATCAGCCAACCCAACAATACCCACGAGGCAGGAACAATGGCTTTCATGGACCCAACGAACTAACGGCAGAGGGCCACATGCTCGCCTGTTGTGCGTCACATGACAAGCATCACCTGCCCCCTCGTTCAGAAACCGCCAGCGGTTTCCTGACACAGTTGCGTCGCCAGCAGACCCAGCGTCATCAGTGCCCGCTCTGCCTCGCGATTCCACGGAATGCCGCAATTGAGGCGGATACAGTGGTTGAACTGCTCGGTGTTACTGAAGATCAGCCCCGGCGCGATGCTGATGCCTTGTTGCAGCGCGCGGACATGCAATTCCTGGGTGTTGACCCGTCCCGGCAAGCTCACCCAGAGGATGAAACCGCCGGTGGGCCGGGACATTTGCGTGCCCTCGGGGAAGTGCTGCTGCACCGCCAGCTGGAACGCGCTGAGGTTTTTTCGGTATTCCTGGCGGATGTACCGTAAATGCCGGTCATAACCGCCGTTTTCCAGATAGGCGGCGATCGCCATTTGCGTAACGCTGCACGCCGAATGGGTGCTGAAGGTTTGCAGTCGCTGGATTTCCTGCTGGTACTTGCCAGCGATCATCCAGCCGATGCGCACACCTGGCGACAAGGTTTTGGAGAAGCTCGAGCAGTAGATCACCCGATCCAGCCGGTCATAGGCTTTCAGCGCTTTGGTGCGGCCTTGCTCGAACATCAGTTCGCCGTAGATATCGTCTTCGACAATCTGAATGTCGAAATCCGAGGCCAGGCGCAGCAACTGTTTCTGCCGCTCTTCCGGCATGGTTCCGCCGAGCGGATTACTCAATCGCGTGGTCAGCACCAGTGCCTTGATCGACCATTGGTTGGCGGCCAGTTGCAAGGCTTCCAGGCTCATGCCGGTGGCGGGATCACTGGGGATTTCGATGACTTTCAGGCCGAGCAGATCAGCCAGTTGCAGCAGGCCGTAATAGGTGGGTGATTCCGCAGCGATCAGATCGCCCGGCCGGGTCAGCACGCGCAATGACATCTGCAGGGCATCGACACAGCCGTGGGTGATCACCACTTCCGACGGATCGACCACCACGCCGGCGTCACGCATGCGGATCGCGACCTGCCGGCGCAGCGGTTCGAAACCGGGGCTGAACATGTAGCTGAACGCCCGCGGACTGTGGAATCGGGTGACCTTGGCGAGCTGCTGATGCAGTGCCCGCACCGGTAAATAATCGACACTCGGTACCGCAGCACCCAGGGGAAACACACCTTCGCGGCGGGACTCGACCAGCACCTGTTGAATGATGCTGCTGCGCGTGACCAGCCCCGGCCGCTCGACCCGAGCGATGTCCGGGGTCGGCGCGGTCAGCGCGGGGGTCTGGTGCACGTAATAACCCGATTGCGGACGCGCGCGGATCAGGCCCTGGTCTTCGAGGTTGGCATACGCCTGCAACACCGTCGCGTGGCTGACATTGAGCTGCGAACTCATCTTGCGCACCGAAGGCACGCGCTCGCCGGGTTGATAGACACCACGGCGGATGTCCTCGGCCAGTTGCTGAGCAATACGTTGGTAGAGCAAGAGATTGGTCATGACGCAGCACTCGATTTCACGGGCGTTTTATTCTTGTGTGAAACAATACCGGAACAGTTTAGAAGTGTACTGGGACAGTTGCCAGATTACTCGACCGTACAGTGCGGTGTCTGCCCCATCTGTACGGTTTTGCGCGGCAATCGACAGACGTAAAAAAGCCCAGCACTGCATGACAGGCCGGGCTTCCCAGAGACGCAACCCTCAGCGGGCGGCGCCGAGCTGGCCTTTTTCGTCGGAGAAAACAATTTCCACCCGGCGGTTCTGTGCCCTGCCGCGCTCGGAAGCGTTGGCGTCGACCGGGAACTGGTCGCCGTACCCTTCGACCTGAATGCGTTTTTCATCGACACCCAGATCGACCAGCACGTCAGCCACCGATTGCGCGCGGTCGCGGGACAGTTTGAGGTTTTCCTGCTTGCCGCCCGTGCTGTCGGTATAGCCCTCGATGCGCACCACGCGCTTGGGGTTCAGTTGCAGGAACTGAACGATCTTCAACACGACACGGTTGGCGGAGTTTTTCAGTTCCGCTTCGCCGGTGTCGAACAACACATCACCGAGAGTCATCACCAGACCACGATCGGTCTGCGTGGTGGCCAGCGCCACGATCTGTTCCTCCAGCCACTTGCCTTGCTGCTGCACGCTGAGCAGTTTCGACTCGCGCAGGGCCAGTTGCAGGCGCTGCCGCTCCAGTTCGAGCCTGGCCGCCTGCTCCTCGTTGAGTGCCTGGTTGGTGTGCTCGCGAGCGATTTCGCTGTAGCGCTGGCTCAGGTAGGCGTAATGCACAACGTCAGCGCCGCTGCCCCAATAAGTCGACAGACGATCGGCGCGGGCCAGGGATTCACCGGCGCGGATCACGTCTTTCGGCGCAATCCGCAGCACGTTGGAATCTTCCTTGACCTTCTGGAAATCAGCCCCGGCCTGTTGCAGCGCCGCCTCGCTGTGCTGGCCGGCGCAGCCGTAAAGGCTCGCGCACCCGGCGAGCAGCAGAATGCCAATAGCGTTGGATCTGAGGCTCATTGCGCTTCCCCCAGTTGCAGCTGCTTGCGCAGGCGGACAATGCGGGTATTGAGCACATTGAGTTGCTCTTCGCTTTTTTTCGTCAGCACCTTGGCTTCGGCCAGACGTGCATCCAGTTCGGCCTGCTCGGCACGCATGCGCGCATTGCGATAGGACTCGTCCGCCATGTTGCCTTTGGCGCGGTTGTACTTGGTTTCGGCCAGTTGCATTTCCGGCACTTCGTCAGCGGTGGCGCCGACTGCCTTGGCCTGCACGATGGCCTGTTCGGTCAAACGCATTTGTTCACTGGGTGCCGGATCGGTTGCGCACCCGGCCAGGGCCAGAACGGCCACAGCCGCGAAAAGAGGTCGAATACTCACTAAGAATCCCTACTGTTTTGGGGCACTGACAGGTTGTGGCGGCTGTTGCTGTTGCGCCTTCCAGCGCTCGATGTTGCGTTGCAGCGCGGCTTCCGTCAGTCCGGACGCGGGCAATTCTGTCATCTTTTTGGCGAGCTGTCCGCGCAACCACGGATCGTTGCAGGCCGAGTTATGGGAAACCGCGAGGAACAGCCCCGGACGATCAATGGGTTGCTCGAACGCCAACAGATCGCTGGTCATGCCCAATGTCTGCGCGGCGGCCAGGCCTGAGTAACGTCCGGCGAGGACATATTCCACCTCGCCCAGCAGAAGTTTCTGTAGGGCCTGGGTAAGGTTGGCTGTCCGCGTCAGAGTCAGATTCTGTTCGGCGAAAGTGCCGAATGCCTGGGTCATCCGAGACTTTTCCGACACCGCGCCGGTATGGCCTTTCAGATCGACCGCCTCGGCATAGGTCAGCGTCGAGCCTTTGCGCGTCCACACCAGATAGTCGTTTTCCAGCAGTGGCGGATGAATGTAGTCGAGGTTTTCCAGCTCATTCACGGTCAGCGGTGCGTCGGCGAGCATGTCCATGCGCCCGCTGCGCACTTCGTCGAGCGCTTGCGAGCGTTTACCGGCATACAGCAGGTCGACTTTGATGCCGAGGTCCTTGGCCACTTGCTGCAACAGATCGGCACTGGCACCGATCAAGCGCTTGGGGTTTTGCGGGTCCTGCCACAGGTACGGCGGCGCATCCGGGCTACCGGTGACGACCAGGCGCTCGCACTTGCCAGCGGCCGTGGCCAGACCTGGCAACAGCATCAATCCCAACAACCATCCGCAGCGCAGATCCATGGCAAACCGTTCCCCACTCAAATCCGAGACAAAAAAAAGCCCGACCAACAGGCCGGGCTCTTTATAAGTGAAGCCGCCGGATTAGACCAGCTTCTCCAGCTCAGGTACTGCTTCGAACAGATCAGCCACCAGACCGTAATCGGCCACCTGGAAGATCGGCGCTTCTTCGTCCTTGTTGATCGCAACGATCACTTTGGAGTCTTTCATACCGGCCAGATGCTGGATCGCGCCGGAGATACCGACGGCGATGTACAGCTGCGGCGCAACGATCTTGCCGGTCTGACCGACCTGCATGTCGTTCGGTACGAAACCTGCGTCGACCGCGGCGCGGGAAGCGCCAACAGCTGCGCCGAGCTTGTCGGCCAGAGCGTACAGGTGTTTGAAGTTGTCGCCATTCTGCATGCCGCGACCGCCGGAAACGACGATCTTCGCAGCGGTCAGCTCAGGACGATCGGACTTGGCCAGCTCTTCGCTGACGAAGCTCGACGTACCGGCGTCGTGGGCAGCCCCAACCGCTTCAACGGCAGCCGAACCACCTTCAGCGGCAACCGGGTCGAAACCGGTGGCACGCACGGTGATCACTTTGATCGCAGCAGTCGATTGCACGGTAGCGATGGCGTTACCGGCATAGATCGGACGCTTGAAGGTGTCAGCGCTTTCGACCGAGATGATCTCGGAGATCTGGTCAACGTCCAGCGCAGCAGCAACGCGCGGCAGGATGTTTTTGCCGTTGGAGGTCGCGGCAGCCAGGATGTGGCTGTAGCCAGCGCCGAGTTCGGCTACCAGCGGCGCGATGTTTTCCGGCAGCTGATGCGCATAGGCGGCGTTGTCAGCGTTGAGGACTTTGCTCACGCCAGCGATTTTCGCCGCGGCTTCGGCGACCGGGCCAGCGCCCTGACCTGCCACCAGAACGTGGATGTCGCCGCCGATTTTGGCAGCGGCGGCCACGGTGTTCAGTGTGGCCGGGGCCAGCACTTTGTTGTCGTGTTCAGCGATTACCAAGATAGTCATTTTTAGATTACCTTCGCTTCGTTTTTCAGTTTCTCGACCAGTTCAGCCACCGACTTGACCTTGATGCCTGCGCTGCGTGCTGCCGGCGCTTCGACTTTCAGAGTCTTGTTGGTGGAGGCGGTGGAAACGCCCAAAGCGTCCGGAGTCAGCACTTCGAGAGGCTTCTTCTTGGCTTTCATGATGTTTGGCAGAGACGCATAGCGCGGCTCGTTCAAACGCAGATCGGTGGTGACGATGGCCGGCAGTTTCAGCGAAACGGTCTGCGCGCCGCCGTCGATCTCGCGGGTCACGGCAACGCTGTCGCCGGAGACTTCGACTTTCGAAGCGAACGTGCCCTGACCGTAGCCGCTCAGTGCAGCGAGCATCTGACCGGTCTGGTTGTTGTCGCTGTCGATCGCCTGTTTGCCAAGGATCACCAGCTGAGGCTGTTCCTTGTCGACGACGGCCTTGAGCAGCTTGGCCACGGCCAGCGAAGTCAGGTCTTCAGCGGATTCGACGAGGATCGCGCGGTCGGCACCCAGAGCCAGTGCGGTACGCAGCTGCTCCTGAGCGGTGGTCGGGCCGATCGAGACGACGACGATTTCAGTCGCAACGCCCTTCTCTTTCAGGCGAACGGCTTCTTCCACGGCGATCTCGCAGAATGGGTTCATCGACATCTTGACGTTGGCGAGGTCGACGCCGGAATTGTCCGCCTTGACGCGGACCTTGACGTTGTAATCCACAACGCGTTTGACAGCTACAAGAACCTTCATGGATTCCTCGTTACTCTCCGGTGAAAAGAAAGTCGCCTAGGCGAACCTGGCGGATGATGCTCATCGGGCGACAAGGGCACCTCTAAAAACGCCGGCTTGAATGTGAGGTGATTCACTTGGCGAGGGTGATGACCGTTCGTCAGGGGTGACTGCCGGGTCATTCATTCCCACGCTGTGTAAACTGCGCGCCGGACTTGCGCTGCGCATCACCGTCTACTGCCTGTGCCCTGTCTTTAGAGGTGCTCTTGAAACCGCCAGTCTGCCTACGGCGAGCGCAAAACCGCCCGTATCTTGACCGGAACGCCCATTCTGGTCAATACGCCAAAATGCCCTGTCATAAGCCGCGCTTCTTTGATTTATCAGGGCTGGAGGCGATTCAAACAAACGTTTGTATTGGACGCTAGGAGTGGTGTAGATATAATGCGCCGCCTAGAGAGAAAGGTAGATTCGCCAATATTCCCTTTGACGTTAACGTAAAGGCAATACGGAAGCGACATCAAACCTCCAAATCAGAAAAAAAACTGTTGAGCCTTGAGTAGGAGATAGCCTGTGGAACGCGAATACATGGAATTCGACGTCGTCATCGTCGGTGCCGGCCCCGCTGGTCTGTCCGCCGCCTGCCGCTTGAAGCAGAAGGCCGCTGACGCCGGTAAGGAAATCAGCGTCTGCGTGGTCGAAAAAGGCTCCGAAGTCGGCGCGCACATCCTCTCCGGTGCGGTGTTCGAACCGCGCGCACTGAACGAACTGTTCCCGGACTGGAAAGCACTCGGCGCACCGCTGAACACGCCAGTCACGCGCGATGACATTTTCGTGCTGAAAAACGCCGACAGCGCGCAGAAGATCCCCGACTTCTTTGTGCCCAAGACCATGCACAACGAAGGCAACTACATTATCTCCCTCGGCAACCTGTGCCGCTGGCTGGCTCAACAGGCCGAAAACCTCGGTGTGGAAATCTACCCGGGCTTCGCCGCTCAGGAAGCGCTGATTGATGAAAACGGCGTGGTGCGCGGGATCATCACCGGTGATCTGGGCGTCGATCGCGAAGGCCATCCGAAAGAAGGCCTGTACACCCCGGGCATGGAATTGCGTGGCAAATACACGCTGTTCGCCGAAGGCTGCCGTGGCCACATCGGCAAGCAACTGATCAAGCGCTACAACCTCGACAGCGATGCGGACGTTCAGCATTACGGCATCGGTCTGAAGGAAATCTGGGAAATCGACCCGGCCAAGCATCAGCCAGGCCTGGTGGTGCACACCGCCGGCTGGCCGCTGGACATCATGGGCACCGAGAACACCGGCGGCTCGTTCCTCTATCACCTGGAAAACAATCAGGTAGTGGTCGGTCTGATCGTCGACCTGTCCTACAGCAACACTTACCTGTCGCCATTCGACGAATTCCAGCGCCTCAAGCATCACCCGGTGCTCAAGCAATACCTGGAAGGCGGCAAGCGCGTCAGCTACGGCGCCCGCGCCATCGCCAAGGGCGGCCTGAACTCGCTGCCGAAAATGGTCTTCAAGGGCGGCGCGCTGATCGGTTGCGACCTCGGCACCCTGAACTTCGCCAAGATCAAAGGCAGCCACACCGCGATGAAGTCCGGCATGCTCGCGGCTGAATCGGTGGCAGATGCGCTGTTCGCCGAGCAGGATTGCACGGTCGAACTGACGACTTATGTCGACGCGTTCAAGAACAGCTGGCTGCACGAAGAACTGTTCGCCAGCCGCAACTTCGGCGCGGCGATTCACAAGTACGGCGCGATCATCGGCGGCGGCTTCAACTGGCTGGACCAGAACATCTTCGGCGGCAAACTGCCGTTCACCCTGCGCGACACCAAGCCGGATTACGCCTGCCTCAAGCTCGCGGCCGACTGCAAGAAGATCGACTATCCGAAACCCGACGGCAAACTGAGTTTCGACAAACTCAGCTCGGTGTTCATCTCCGGTACCAACCACGAAGAAGAACAGCCGTGCCACTTGAAGCTGACCGACCCGAGCATCCCGATCAGCAAGAACCTGCCGCTGTACGACGAACCGGCGCAGCGCTACTGCCCGGCCGGCGTATACGAAGTGATCACCAAGGAAGACGGCGAGAAGCGCTTCCAGATCAACGCCCAGAACTGCGTGCACTGCAAGACCTGTGACATCAAGGACCCTGCGCAGAACATCACCTGGGTGGCGCCGGAAGGTGCCGGCGGCCCGACTTATCCGAACATGTAAGTCGACGCGCTGAACAACAAGGCTCCCGAAATGGGGGCCTTTTTGTTGCCCAAAATTCCTGCAACACCGCCGAACCAATGTAGGAGTGAGCCTGCTCGCGATAGCGGTGCTTCAGTCAGCATCATCGTCAACTGATACACCGCTATC
>NZ_QETJ01000031.1:0-39582 GCF_003105095.1 Pseudomonas sp. NDM
TCGACACCGGACAGCCGTTGGTGCAGGTGTTGGGCACGCAGTCGGCGGCATCGCCGTTGGGGTTTTTCGCCTGGTCGGGGGCGTCGTCGTGAGGCTCGTCTTTCTTCAACATGGCGTTGCGCTTGGCGTCCCAGCGCAATTGCATCCGACCCTTTTTCACCCCGGCGGCGATGCCGCGTGCGGCGACGGCTTTGTAGCGGTCGACGTATCCGATGAAGGCGTTGATGATGCTGAACAGCGCTTTGACCAGACGCTTGGCCACGTTGAACAACTGAACTGCACGGTCGGCCAGACGCAGCGTCAGATAAGCGATCCCCGCCCCCGCTCCGACAAAGGTCAGCACCACGCTGATCAGGACATCGATGATCAGTTGCACGATCATCATCGACGCCATTTCAGCGGACTTGCCCGCAATCTCGCTGGGCGGCAGCATGTCCAGCCACAGGCTCGACGACCGCAGCAACAAGCACATCGCCGCCTCGTCACTGACCAGCAGTTGCAGCTTTTCCATGAGCTCAGGTGCGGTCTGCGCCAGCTCGATCAGTTCAGCTGCGCCGCTGCCCAAACGCTCGGCAAACTTGCCGGGATCCTGAAGAATTTCCGAGAGCAGACCGAGGCTGTCCCACACGCCTTCTATAGCCGCCCAACTGCCGGCGAGCATGCCGTTGCTGGTCGCTGTGGCCGCCGACTGTGACCACTGTGGCTTGAAGCCCTGCCACTCGCTGCGCAGCCAACTGTCCAGTTCGCCGGTCAAACCGTCATAGGATTTGAACAGCTCGGCGACTTGCTTGGAGGTGACAGCGCTGTGCACGAGAACGCGGTAGAACTTGCCCTGGCCGCCTCTGAACTCACCCTTGCCGTGCTGATCAAGGGTGATCGGGGTGATCTTGCCGCCCCCCACGTCGATCACATCGACGGTGATGTTGCCCAGCGGGATGTCGTAAACCGATTCGAACTTGCTCTCGATCTGCATCAGCCCGCCCTGCGGGCACTGGACGACGCTGGAGGAAAACGCCTCGTCGCTGCTGCTGACCGCCGTGCTGCGATCACCGAAGCGAATGATCCGCTCCATGCCCATCAGCGACGGCAGGTCCGCGGCCTCGCTGATCTGGTCCGCGCTGCGACTGAGCCAGTGATCGAGCTGTTTGCGATAGAGGTTGAGCGTTTGCGGAAAGCTGTCGAGTTCCTGCTCGATGCGAGCGATGGCTTCCATCAACACACGCAGGCAGACAAGGTGAGCTGAAAAACGGGCTGAAGCATGAGCGGTCCCTCGCGCAAGAAATTAGTCGCGGGAACTGTGCGGGGGATCAGAAAGGAAAGAAGTCAGGCGAGTAGGCAAAGGATGTAGGACTAATCTGCAATCCCGCATCTCGCAAAACGCGCAGGCAAAAACGCAAAACGCGGCGTGAGGAAAACCTCACGCCGCGTTTATTTGAAAGACATACCTGGAATTACAGCGTTGAATCCCCAGCTTTCAGCTGTTGCAGCTTCAGCTCGGCCAACGGATGCCCGGCCTTGGCGGCCATGCTCCACCAACGAACGGCTTCAGCGGGATCTGGTGCTTTGCTCGGGGTACCGGCGAGGCTGATCACGCCGACTTGATAGGCCGCTTTAGCGTCGCCGGCCAACGCCGCCAGGCGCAGTAAACGCACGCCTTCTTCACGCGCGCCCAGACCCACGCCACGAAAGGTCAGAATGTGCCCGTAAAAGCTTTGCGCGCCGACATCGCCGAGGTTGGCCATGCGCGCAAACTGGCCTTCAAGCCAGCGCCAGCCGCGCGGCTGGCGAACGAACCACGACCAATGAAACAGCCTGCGCGCCAGCCAATATCCGGCCCGCGCCTTGAGGCGCAGAAACACTCAGGCCTCCGCCGATTCCGGGTACTCGTATTCGAAGACGCGCACCACTTCTGACGCATGCCAGGACGCCGCCGCCACGCCATCCGACGGCCCGGAAAAGCGACCCAGACGCTCGACACATTCAAAAAAACCGGTACGCGGCAAACGACTCGCACCCTGACTGATGACCAGCGAACTGCGCAACGGCTGCTCGGCTTTGGCATCCAGTGCGGCCAGATGCTCAAGCGCCGCCGTCAGCGTCTGCATCGCCGGAGTCGGCAGCTGCAAACGCTCAAGCAAGGCTCGATAAGTCAGAAGATGGCGCTGGCGGCGCGCCTGATCCAGTTCCCCCAGCAATCCGTCCCAATGTTGACGGCTGATGCGTACGCTCACGATTCATCCCTCCAACCTGGCACCGTCAGTTCCCAGGCCAGGCTGCGGCGAATCGCGGCGTCGGGTTGACGCTCACCACTTTCGATCATGGCCAGATAAGACGGGCTGATGCCTACCGTGCGGGCCAGCGCCTCGATGGCGATGCCCTTCCCTTCGCGCAAACTGCGTAGTTGATCCAGACCCGGAAGAATCGGCTCTGGTGAAGTGGCGAGCGGCACTGCGGGCTGCTGCGCCGGTGTTGCGTTGATCCCTGCTGCTTTCAGTAGAGCCTGATATTGAGCCCACGGCAGAACCGCGTATTCGGGTTCGCCATCGCGTGCAATTATCTGAATATCCATGACTACCCCGTAGGACAACAACACTTAGCGAGTCGGCACTTTTCCCTAGAAGTGTAATCCTAACAGCGGCCAAGGTCGCGGGGGGTATCTATCTACAGGCAGACTTTGTCAGTCAGGGCTTTTTCGGGCCTTGCAGTTGCAATTGCTCAGGGGTGTCGGGCAGGCGTTCGACCACCGCCAGCTTCTCCGGTTGCTGGCGCCTGCGCCACAGGCGGAAGGCATTGAGCTCGTCATCGAGGGTTTTCATCAGCCAGGCGAGAACGGCAATATCATCGAGCATGCCGAACATGGGAATGAAATCCGGAATCGCATCGACAGGGCTGAGAAAATACATCAAGCCCGCGACCACCGAGATCAGCGACTTGGCACTGATCGCCCGGTATTCACCCCTCCAGTAGGCCAGGCACAGCGACTGCAGCAAGCGCAGATCATCCTTGAGTTTGCCGAGACGATTGCCTTGCGCGGCACCCTTGCTGGCCACGGCGAACAATAGGGTTGGCAGACGTCCACGGGCCAGCAGGCGACCGGCCAAGGGCAGGAATCGAGCAAAATTCCATGGAGCTTTCATCTATTCTTCCCGTTGAAATGTTATCCACACAAATTGTGGATAACCTTGTGAACAGAGCTGCATTTCAGCGCTGAGAGCCCCGTTTCATAAGGGCTGCGCTCAGATCGGGCGTTTTTTATTCACATAAAAAAGCCCAATATTTCATTGACTTGGCGGCTCAGGGCGGCTAGCGCGAGCAGCCTCAAAGCTATGACTGTGTCGACGGGCGTCAGTTCGCTCTGTTTACCTTTGCCAGCCTTCAGATGCAACAACGCCCCGCATAAGCGAGGCGTTGTTGTCGATACCGTTGCCTGTTACTTGGCAGCGGCGTCTTCTTTGGCTGGATCCTTGATGGCCAGCAATTCCAGGTCGAAAACCAGAACCGAGTTGGCCGGGATTGCCGGGCTTGGCGACTGAGCGCCGTAAGCCAGATCGCTAGGGATGTACAGTTTGTACTTCTCGCCAACGTGCATCAGTTGCAGACCTTCTACCCAACCCGGGATCACGCCACTGACTGGCAGATCGATCGGGCTGCCGCGCTCGACGGAGCTGTCAAACACGGTGCCGTTGGTCAGCTTGCCGGTGTAGTGCACAGTGACGACGTCGGTCGGCTTGGGCTGTGGGCCATCGGCTTTCTTCACCACTTCGTACTGCAGGCCGGAAGCGGTGGTGGTTACACCGGCTTTCTTGCCGTTTTCTTCGAGGAATTTCTTGCCGGCGGCTGCCGACTCTTCACTCATCTTGGCCATACGTTCTTCAGCACGCTTTTGCAGCGACGCGAAGGCTTCGACCAGTTCTTCATCTTTCAGCTTCTGTTCTTTCTTGCCAACGGCATCTTCGATGCCCTGGGCTACCGCTTTGGAGTCCAGATCATCCATGCCTTCCTGGGCAAGGCTTTTGCCCATGTTCAGGCCGATGCCGTAGGAAGCTTTTTGCGCCGGGGTTTTCAGCTCTACGCTGGTCTGCGAGTCACAACCCGCGAGTACCAGGCTAACCAGGGCTACCGCCGCCGCCAACCGATGCTGTTTCATGCTATTTCCTTGTTCATGCGCCGAATGGGCAATCGAGTAAAGCCGCGAGCTTATCAGGCCGCCACGACCAATGGCTACCGGCATGAGAGCAGGAATCTTCTGATAAGTTCAGGGATTAAAACGCATTTGCGCAACGTGTGGATGAAGCTTCTGTCATCCGCGGACGACAAGGGTCGTCGGCACTTGCCACAGCCTCTGGCGTAATGGCCACTTGCCCAGCAGTCACGGCTCAGGCATAACAGCGCAACAATTCGACAAGGATGTTTAACTTGCGCCTCCTATTCCGCGTTCTCACTCTGGTGATCGTACTGGCGCTAATCGCCGTTGCGGTGATTGTCTATTACGTCGCCAATCCGAAATTGCCCTTCTACACCCCGCCCCAACAGGTGCGCTACCTGGATCAATGGAGCGCAGAGCAACGGCAGACCTACTACTTCACGCCGCAAGGTACGCAAGTCAAAGGCCTGCGTTACGAGTGGTTCGAGGCGCTGGAACTGCCCTTCTCAGAACAGCGCTTCGCCTCCCCCGAGTACCTCGCCCGTTTCGGTTTCCTGGTCGATCCGCAGCAGAAAGCGAGCGCCAGCAACCCGGGCAACCTGCCAGTCGGTTTCGCCCGGCACCAGAATCCCGGCAACGCTTCCGAGCACTATCTGGACATCACCTGCGCCGCTTGCCACACCGGCGAGTTGCGCTTCAAAGGTCAGGCCGTGCGCATCGATGGCGGCACCGCGCAACATGTTTTGCCTTCCAGCGTTCCTACATTGCGCGGCGGCAGTTTCGGCCAGGCCCTGGTCGCAAGTCTGGCCTCGACCTACTACAACCCGTGGAAATTCGAACGCTTCGCCCGCCAGGTCCTCGGTGCCGATTACGACGCGCGCCACGAGCAATTGCGCAAAGACTTCAAAACCTCGCTCAACATTTTCCTCAAAGTGGCCTGGAACGATACCCATCGTGGCCTCTACCCGACCGAGGAAGGCCCGGGCCGCACCGACGCGTTCGGCCGGATTGCCAACGCGACGTTTGGCGATGCGATTTCTCCCGCCAACTACCGCGTGGCCGATGCGCCGGTGGATTACCCGCAACTGTGGGACATGTGGACGTTCGATTGGGTGCAGTGGAACGGCTCGGCACAGCAGCCGATGGCGCGCAATATCGGCGAAGCGCTCGGCGTCGGCGCCACACTGAATTTCTTTGACGCCAACGGCCAACCGCTGCAAGGCGCTGAGCGCTACCCCTCCAGCGTACGCGTGCGCGATCTGCACGCCATCGAAGAAACCTTGCAACAACTGAAGCCGCCAACCTGGCCCGAGGATCTGTTCGGTGCGATCGACAAGCCGCTGGCCGCCAAGGGCCGTGCGCTGTTCGCCGAAAACTGCGCCGGCTGTCACGTGCCGCGCCAATCCCGGGAAGGCGAACGCTGGGTGCAGCACTTGCACATGATTCCGGTGAATGTCATCGGCACGGATCCGAACGCGGCCAACAACATTGCCAGCCACCGTTTCGACCTGAGCGCACTGCAATGGGATGTCAAAGAGCTGGAAAAGATGGACGTCAAAATGCACCCCGAACCCAAAGAGTCGCTTGATCCGAGCCAACTATCGGTGGCCAAGGGCCTGGCTTACGTCACCGCGTTCGTGGAAAACCGCGCCTATCGCGAAGCGAAGATCACGCCGGAGGAAAAGCCGCGAATGGATGGCTTTGGCCTGCCGATCGGCGTGCGCGAGAAAGTCGCATACAAGGCTCGGCCGCTGGCTGGCGTGTGGGCGACTGCGCCGTTTCTGCACAACGGTTCGGTGCCGAGCGTCTATCAGTTGTTGTCACCGCAGGATGAGCGCGCAACGACCTTCTATAAAGGCACGCTCGAATATGACCCGCGCCACCTCGGCTATCGCACCGAAGCCTTCACCAACGCGTTCCTGTTCGACACGCGCATCAGCGGCAATCACAACAGCGGCCACGAATTCCGCGCCGGCGCTCGCGGCAACGGGGTGATCGGCCGATTCCTGCAACCCGAGGAGCGCTGGGCGCTGCTCGAATACCTGAAAGTACTGGGCGGACCACTGGAGGCGCAGTTGCCATGATCATGCCGACATTCAAAAAACAACTGCCGCCACTGGCGCGCTTCTGGCTGTGGCTGGGGCGTTTGCTCGGCAAGACGCTGCTGATCGTGCTGGTCATCGCCCTGCTCGGCTGGGCCATCGCCACCGCGTGGTTCGCCTGGCAGCACCGCGGGCCGGTGTCGGCTCTGGAACAGATTCCCGCAGGCGAAGCGGCGATGACGCAGGACATCATTCAAACCGCAGTGCGCATCGTCGACCAACACCGCGAAAGCACGCGTTATCTGCGTGATGCCCACGCCAAGGCGCATGGCTGCGTGAAGGCGCAACTCCAGGTGCTACCGGAATTGGAGCAGTCGCTTCGGCAAGGTGTGTTCAGCGAGCCGGGCAAGACCTGGCAGGCGCTGATCCGGCTGTCCAACGGCAATGCGTATCCGCAATTCGACAGCATCCGCGACGCTCGAGGAATGGCGATCAAGCTTCTCGACGTACCGGGCAAGCAATTGCTCAGCGATAGTAGTGACCGACGTGAACAGGATTTCGTGATGTTCAGCCACCCGAACTTCTTTGTCAGCGATGTCGCCGAGTACCGTCAGAATGTGGCGGCGCAGGCTGACGGCAAGAAGGTCATGGCGTTTTTTCCGACATGGGATCCGCGTACCTGGCAGGTCCGCCATCTATTCATCGCGCTGGCTACGCTGTCAGCGCCGCCGGACAGCCCGACCGCGACCACCTACTTCTCGGTATCGCCCTACAAATTCGGTGAGGCCAATGCGAAATTCCGCGTCGCGCCGGATCCGGACAGTTGCCCGGCGTATACCCTGCCCAAACAGAATCACGACCTGCCGAATTTCCTGCGCAGCGCACTTAATCAGCAGTTGTCGACGGATCGGGTGCCGGCGTGTTTTGTCCTGCAGATCCAGCGCCAGGACGCGCACAAGTACATGCCTATCGAAGACACCAGCATCGAGTGGCGTGAGCAGGATGCACCGTTTGAAACGGTGGCGCGGATCACTTTGCCCGCGCAGGACTTCGACACGCCGGCGCTGAATCTGCAATGTGACAACCTGTCGTTCAATCCGTGGTTCGGCATCGAAGCGCATCGGCCGATCGGCGGGATCAATCGCCTGCGCAAGGCGGTGTACGAGGCGGTGAGCGATTATCGGCATGCCCGCAATGCGGCGCAGTAGCGCGGCGATTTTATAAATCGCAGACAGCAAAAAGCCCGCACAAGGCGGGCTTTCCGTGGTTTCTGGCGTTCAGTTCCAGATACCGAATATGGCGCAGCGGACGGGACTCGAACCCGCGACCCCCGGCGTGACAGGCCGGTATTCTAACCGACTGAACTACCGCTGCGCGAAACGCTTGAAACGAATGGTGGGTGATGACGGGATCGAACCGCCGACATTCTGCTTGTAAGGCAGACGCTCTCCCAGCTGAGCTAATCACCCTTCGCTTCGTTACGGGGCGCATTATGCCACAAGTTTTCGTAAAGTGTTGATTTAATTGAATATTTTTCAAAAAAATCTGAAAACCGGTGAAACGACACATCCCGCGGGTACAACCTTGAGACAGAAAAAAACCCGCCTCAGCGGGTTTTTCCGTGGTGACCTGGCGTTCAGTGGTCCAGGTTACCGAATATGGCGCAGCGGACGGGACTCGAACCCGCGACCCCCGGCGTGACAGGCCGGTATTCTAACCGACTGAACTACCGCTGCGCTAAACACTTGAAACGAATGGTGGGTGATGACGGGATCGAACCGCCGACATTCTGCTTGTAAGGCAGACGCTCTCCCAGCTGAGCTAATCACCCTTCGCTTCGGTGTGGCGCGCATTCTACGGAGCACCCCAACCTCTGGCAAGCACTTTTTTAAATAATTTTCCGAGGCCTTCCAAAGGCTTAGAGAAGGGTTGGCCTATGCCCCGGCGAAGACAATAATGCCCCCCTTTGTATAAAGGAGTGACTCACCCCATGTGGTTCAAGAACCTGCTGATCTATCGCCTGACCCAAGACCTGCCTGTCGATGCCGAGGCGCTGGAGACTGCACTGGCGACCAAACTGGCGCGGCCGTGTGCAAGCCAGGAGCTGACCACTTACGGTTTCGTCGCACCGTTCGGCAAGGGCGAAGATGCGCCGCTGGTGCATGTCAGCGGGGATTTCCTGCTGATCTCTGCCCGTAAAGAAGAACGTATTCTGCCGGGCAGCGTCGTGCGTGACGCGGTCAAGGAAAAGGTCGAAGAGATCGAAGCCGAGCAGATGCGCAAGGTCTATAAAAAGGAACGCGATCAGATCAAGGATGAAATCATCCAGGCCTTCCTGCCGCGCGCGTTCATTCGTCGTTCGTCGACCTTCGCTGCCATCGCGCCGAAACAGGGCCTGATCCTGGTCAACTCGGCCAGCCCGAAACGCGCCGAGGATTTGCTGTCGACCCTGCGCGAAGTGATCGGCACCCTGCCCGTCCGTCCGCTGACCGTGAAAATGGCGCCGACTGCGGTGATGACCGATTGGGTCACCACACAGAAAGCCGCCGACGATTTCTATGTGCTGGACGAGTGCGAACTGCGCGACACCCATGAAGACGGCGGCATTGTCCGTTGCAAGCGTCAGGACCTGACCAGCGAAGAAATCCAGCTGCACCTGAGCACCGGCAAAGTCGTCACTCAGCTGTCGCTGGCCTGGCAGGACAAACTGTCGTTCATGCTCGACGACAAGATGACCGTCAAGCGCCTGAAGTTCGAGGATCTGCTGCAGGATCAGGCGGAACAGGACGGTGGCGATGAAGCGTTGGGTCAACTGGATGCCAGCTTCACCTTGATGATGCTGACCTTCGGCGACTTCCTGCCGGCGCTGGTTGAAGCGTTGGGCGGGGAAGAGATGCCGCAGGGGATCTAAAGCCCTGCGAGGTCCAAACTGTAGGAGTGAGCCTGCTCGCGATGAGGGACTGACATTCAACGAATATGTTGACTGATAGACCGCTATCGCGAGCAGGCTCACTCCTACATTTGTTTTGTGTTGTTCATTTAATAATAAGGATCAAGCCATGCGCGCACTGGCTGCACTCAGCCGCTTTGTCGGCAATACCTTCGCTTACTGGGTTCTGATATTCGCCGTCGTGGCGTTCCTGCAACCGGCGTGGTTCATCGGCCTGAAAAGCGCGATCGTACCGCTGCTGGGTCTGGTGATGTTCGGCATGGGCCTGACCCTCAAACTCGACGACTTCGCCGCCGTCGCTCGCCATCCGTGGCGAGTGGCGCTGGGCGTGGTCGCGCATTTCGTGATCATGCCCGGTGTGGCGTGGTTGCTCTGCCAGGTGTTCCACCTGCCGCCGGAAATCGCCGTCGGGGTGATTCTGGTCGGCTGCTGCCCGAGCGGCACCTCGTCGAACGTGATGACCTGGCTGGCGCGCGGTGATCTGGCGCTTTCCGTGGCGATCGCCGCGGTCACCACCCTCCTCGCCCCGTTGCTGACTCCGGCGCTGATCTGGCTGCTGGCCTCAGCATGGCTGCCGGTGTCGTTCATGGAGCTGTTCTGGTCGATCCTGCAAGTGGTGCTGCTGCCGATCATTCTTGGCGTAGTCGCGCAGCGTCTGCTTGGTGACAAGGTGCGGCATGCGGTGGATGTGTTGCCGCTGGTGTCGGTGGTCAGCATCGTGATTATTGTCACCGCTGTTGTGGCGGCGAGTCAGGCGAAAATCGCCGAGTCCGGGCTGTTGATCATGGCCGTGGTGATGCTGCACAACAGCTTCGGCTATCTGCTCGGCTACTTCACCGGGCGCTTGTTCGGTTTGCCTCTGGCTCAGCGCAAATCGCTGGCACTGGAAGTCGGCATGCAGAACTCGGGCCTCGGTGCGGCGCTGGCCAGTGCGCATTTCTCGCCGCTGGCGGCGGTGCCGAGCGCGTTGTTCAGCGTCTGGCACAATATTTCCGGGGCGCTGCTGTCGACGTACTTCCGGCGCATGAGTGAAAAGGAAGATCGCGACAATCTTGCGCAACGGGCCGCGGACTGAGCTGAAAACTTGATCCTCGGGTTAATGCTCGTCACTATTGCGCAACGCGGGGACGACCCTGCGGCTCGATCGAGTCATTAACCTGGGGACGACCCCGTCAATCGATGGAGGTCCTGCATGTCCTGGATCATTCTGTTTTGCGCCGGCCTGTTCGAAGTCGGCTGGGCCGTCGGGCTGAAATACACCGACGGCTTCACCCGCCCGCTCCCCACCGCCCTGACCGTTGCCGCCATGGCTATCAGCCTGGGCCTACTGGGCCTGGCGATGAAGGAATTGCCATTGGGTACGGCTTATGCGATCTGGACCGGCGTCGGTGCCGTGGGTACGGTGATCGCCGGGATCATTCTTTTTGGTGAATCGATGGCGCTGATCAGGCTGGCCAGTGTGGCGTTGATCGTCACGGGTTTGATAGGCCTTAAAGTGAGCGCTTAAGCCACTACCGTCTTCGCGAACAGGCTCGCTCCCACATTCAACCGCATTCCGTCATTGGAACACGGTCACCTGTGGGAGCGAGCCTGCTCGCGAAGGGGCCTTTTGATGCATCGACTATCTGACGGATCCGCGCAACTCCCCCACCAACCCCTGCAACTTCGCCGGTTCCGTCCCTTCGGTAATCGCCGGCCCCGCCACCAGCGTCACCCGCGACCACAAGCGGTGGAACAATCCCTTGTTCGGATCGCGACTGAAGAAACTCCCCCACAACCCTTGCAACGCCAGCGGAATCACCGGCACCGGCGTCTCCTCGAGAATGCGCGTCACCCCACCTCGGAATTCATTGATCTCGCCATCAGCGGTCAACTTTCCTTCCGGGAAAATGCACACCAGCTCGCCTTCCTTCAGATACTGAGCAATGCGCGTGAAGGCTTTTTCGTAGATCTGGATGTCTTCCTGGCGTCCGGCGATAGGAATCGCACCCGCCGTGCGGAAGATAAAGTTCAGCACCGGCAGGTTGTAGATCTTGTAGTACATGACAAAGCGAATCGGCCTACGCACTGCCCCGCCGATCAGCAAGGCGTCAACGAATGACACGTGATTGCACACCAGCAGCGCCGCCCCTTCGTCCGGGATCGCTTCAAGGTTGCGATGCTCGACGCGGTACATGGAATGGCTGAGCAGCCAGATCATGAAGCGCATGCTGAATTCGGGGACGATCTTGAAGATGTAGGCGTTGACGCCGATGTTCAGCAGCGACACCACCAGGAACAGTTGCGGGATCGACAGCTTGGCGACGCTTAACAAAACGATCGAAACAATCGCCGACACCACCATAAACAGCGCGTTGAGAATATTGTTGGCGGCGATCACTCGCGCCCGTTCGTTTTCAGCCGTGCGCGACTGGATCAGCGCGTACAGCGGCACAATATAGAAGCCGCCAAAAATGCCCAGACCAAGAATATCGATCAACACCGCCCAGGTGTGAACGAAGCCCAACACGGCAATCCAGCTATGGCCAGTGACGCTGTCCGGGATTCCCCCGGAATGCCACCACAGCAACAGGCCAAACACGGTCAGGCCGAACGAGCCGAACGGCACCAGACCGATCTCGACTTTGCGCCCGGAGAGCTTTTCGCAGAGCATCGAACCCAGCGCGATCCCCACCGAGAACACCGTCAGAATAAGCGTCACCACTGTTTCGTCGCCGTGCATCCACTCCTTGGCGTAGGCCGGGATCTGCGTCAGGTAGATCGCCCCGACGAACCAGAACCACGAGTTGCCGACAATCGAGCGCGACACCGCTGGCGTCTGGCCCAGGCCGAGTTTCAGCGTCGCCCAGGACTGGCTGAAGATGTTCCAGTTCAGGCGCATTTCCGGCGACGATGCTGCCGCACGCGGAATGCTGCGGCTGGCCAGGTAACCCAGCACGGCAATGCCGACGATCGCTGCGGAGACCACCGGCGCGTAGTGCTCGGTCGACATCATGATCCCGGCGCCGATGGTCCCGGCGAGAATCGCCAGAAACGTGCCCATTTCCACCAGACCGTTGCCGCCGACCAGTTCGTCATCGCGCAAGGCCTGCGGCAGGATCGAATACTTCACCGGGCCGAACAATGCCGAATGCGTGCCCATGGCGAACAGCGCGACCAGCATCAGTGACAGATGATCGAAGAGAAAGCCGATCGATCCTACGGCCATGATGGCGATTTCTGCGAGCTTGATCAGGCGGATCAGCGCGTCCTTGGCGAATTTTTCCCCGAATTGCCCGGCCAGTGCCGAGAACAGGAAAAACGGCAGGATAAACAGCAGCGCGCAAAGGTTGACCCAGATCGAGCGGTCACCCTCGATGGTCAGCCGATAGAGGATGGCGAGGATCAACGACTGTTTAAATACGTTGTCGTTAAACGCGCCGAGCGACTGGGTAATAAAGAAGGGCAAAAAGCGCCGGGTACGCAACAGGTTGAACTGTGAGGGGTGACTCATCTTCCGTGTTTCCTGATGTTGGGTAGAGAGGCCTGGGTGCTTGTTATTGGAATGCCGCACCACGATCCAGGCCACACCTTACCTAAACTTTTCAGTTTATTTCTTCAAACCTGCGATACACGGCGAGACAAACAGCTCGCCACGCCACGCGCCCTGCACGGTGCGCTTGCCGACGATCAGCCACATCGCCGCCAACAAAATCACCAGCGCCGTACCGAACACGCTGAAAAACGTCAGGCTGAGGATGCTCGCCAGTTTCAGCGTCGCCAGGGAATACACGCCCAGCGGAAAGGTAAAGCCCCACCAGCCGAGGTTGAACGGAATGCCGTCACGCAGATAACGCACGGTGATCAGCAGGGCCATCAACATCCACCACAGACCAAAACCCCACAACGTCACTCCCGCCACCAGGCCCAGACCCGAGGCGATTTCGCCGACACCGGGCAGACCATTCGCGGCAAAAATCGCTGGGGCCTCACCGCCCAGCAGCAACATGCCCAACGCACCGGTGCCGATCGGCCCGACGGCCAGCCAGCTCGACGCGGCCATGTTTTCGTGGGGCAGTTTGTGCAAGGCCATGCGCAACAACAGGATGGTCAGAATGCTGAACGCTACCGGCAGGGAAAAGGCCCAGAGCACGTAGCTGGTGGTCAGTACGATGAGTTGCGCATGGGCGTCCGTCAGATGCGGGGCGAGCAAGCCGCCGCTGGCCGCAGCCACTTCCGCCGCCACTACCGGCAGCAACCACACCGCGGTCATCTGATCGATGCTGTGCTCCTGACGAGTAAACATCATGTAGGGAATCAGCACGCCGCAGGCCAGCGACATCGCCACATCGATCCACCACAACGCTTCAACCAGTTGGATTACTCCGTCACCCCAGCGCGGCACGCCGAACAGCAGAAAACCGTTGATGATCGTCGCCAGGCCCATGGGAATGGTGCCGAAGAACATCGACACGGTTGAATGGCCGAAAATCCGTCGTGCTTCATCGAAGAACAACATCCACCGGGCGGCATAGGCAGCACTAAACAGCGTGAACAAGACAATGTTGAACAGCCACAGCCCTTCAGCCACGGCGCGCAATCCGGGAATGGCCAGCGGCAATTGCGCCAGCGCCAATGCCAGCACACCGGTGCCCATGGTCGCGGCGAACCAGTTCGGCGTGAATTGCCGGATCACTTCGCGGGGATGCTGAAGCTGGCTGAAAGGCTTGAAGCCGGGGGTGACACTGTTGGGGCAAATCATCATGAGCTCCTGTCCTCTGGTGAGGTTGAGCTCATGGTAGATCCGAATCGAATATCGATATAACGGGTAATATCTCTAACTGTTATCTGTTTTGCAGATAAACAGCTAAACGCTACCCTCCGATTCGATTACCAGAATCCGCGCCTCGCCTTGCGGATGAGCGACATGCTCGGTGCCGACCGAGGCATAGAAAATATCGCCTGTGTCCAACACAACCTGCCGCTCCTCGCCGCCTTCGCGGTAGTGCATCCGCACCCGACCATCGAGCACTACGAACACTTCTTCTCCGTCGTTGACGTGCCATTTGTACGGCTGATCGGTCCAGTGCAGGCGTGTAGTGATGCCGTTCATGTTGGCGATGTCCAAGGCACCCCAGGCGCGTTCGGCGGTAAACGATTTGCTGCGGATAATCTTCATGAGTCGATCCGTGAGAGAAGTTCGCCAAGGCTAACCGAAACCGCGGCGCTCAAGGAGCGCGGCAAATTTTGCCCGCCTGGGGCCGCAGACTGAGCAGCAGTGCAGCCACGGCCAGCACGATCAGCACAACGCCGTAACCGTCGGTGGTCGCCAGCAATCCGAAGCTGCGCGCCAGATGCCCGGCCAACAGCGCCGGCAGACAGAACGCCAGATAACTGAGCACGTAATACGCAGACATCAACCCGGCTCGCTCGTGGGGCAAGGCCAGCGGCACCAGAGTGCGCACCGCACCCAGAAAACCCGAGCCAAAACCACAACCGGCGACCACCGTGCCAAAGAAAAACAGCGACAGACTGGCGCCGTGTACCCCAAGCAAAATCAGTATCAGCCCGACCGGCAGCAAGCTCGCGCCCAGCAGCAGCGCTTGAGCAGCCGGGCGGTTGCGCATGGTGAAGATCATCAACGCGCCCGTCACGGTCAATGCCGCCACCGTCGCTCCGCCGATCAGGTTGGAGGTCGAGCCGGTGGCCGTGCGTACCAATGACGGTGCCAGCGAGGCATAAAAACCTCCGAGCGCCCAGGTTGCAGTATTCAATGGCAACACTCGCCACAATGTTGAACGCGCCTGCACCGGCACATGCAAGGTCGGCCGCAACGACGCCCACGCCCCGCTCTGTCGCGAAACACTTTCCGGCAAGCGCCAGACATACACGCCCTGCAACACGAACAACGCCAGCAGCAACCAGTAGGTCAGCTGCAACGGCGCGGGTGCGAATTCTGCGAGCAAGCCACAGCCCAAACCGCCCAAAGCCATTCCGAGTAACGGCGCGACGCTGTTGATCAACGGCCCCTGCTGGCGATCGGTGTCGAGCAATGTTGCGCTCAAAACGGCGGTGGCCATGCCGGTGGCGAAACCCTGCAGCACCCGCGCGCCGATCAACCAGGCGACGCTGTCGGCGTAAATGAACAGCAGCATCGCCAGGGCATTGAGCAGAACCGCGCTGAAGATCACCGGTTTGCGGCCCAAATGGTCGGAAAGCGAACCGACCGTCAGCAACGCCGCCAACAGACTCAAGGCGTAAACGGCGAAGATCAGCGTCAGCATCGCTGACGAGAAATGCAATTGGTCCTGATACAGGTGATACAACGGCGTCGGCGCGGTGGAAGCGGCGAGAAAACTGAGTAAGGTGATCGCCAGAAACCACAGGCTGGATCGATGGGAAGCAACGTTGTTCAAAGGGCTGGTCATAGGGACACTCCGCAAAAGCTAACTTTTTGCTTTTACGCAGTGTGCTACCGCCTCGCGCTTAAAGCAAATTCTTTGTGTTAAGGTCTGAACCATGGCTATTAAAGAAGGTTTACGCCCCGGTGGCCGCAGTGCCCGGGTGCAAGAGTCGATCCATTCGGCTGTCAATGCGCTGCTGCATGAGCAGGAACGTTCCACCGTGACCGTCCCGCAAATCGCCGCCCGCGCGGGGGTTACGCCGTCGACGATCTATCGGCGCTGGGGTGATCTGGCGGCGTTGCTGGCGGACGTCGCCCTCGCCCGCATGCGCCCGGACAGCGAACCGGCGGACACTGGAAGTCTGCGCGGCGATATCCGCGCGTGGGCCGAGCAGTATCTCGACGAGATGAGTTCGGAGGTCGGGCGCAACATGATGCGTGACGTGCAGGCGAGCGCTACGCCGGGCTATTGCGTGGCAATCATTGGTGCGCAGTTGCAGACCATTGTCGATCGCTATCCGCATGAGAAGGCGCCGAGCGTGGATCGCTTGATCAATCTGGTGGTAGCGCCGGTGGTGTTCCGGATTCTGTTTTCGGCGGCGGCGCTGGAGGTGGAGGAGCTTCATCGCCTGATTGATATCGCGCTGCGTCTGGACTGACGCCTGCTCGCGAAGAGGCCCGCCCGGTTACCATAAAAACCACCCGGTACCCCGCCTGCGACACCCCGCCGCGCCACGACCTTGGTCGACACTGACTAACCGCCGCGCCCGTGCGAGACTGTTCGCCCGGGCAGGAGTGCCGGGGAGTCTTTTGTCGGGAGTGCTGCATGTCGTTGTCCACCGGGCTGATCGCCGTCGTTGCCCTGGCCTACATGGCCATCATGTTCGCCATCGCCTTCTACGGCGACCGTCGCAGCACGCCGTTGCCGCCGCGGGTGCGTGCCTGGGTGTACAGCCTGTCGCTGGCAGTTTACTGCACCAGTTGGACGTTCTTCGGCGCGGTGGGACAGGCGGCGGAACAACTGTGGTCGTTCCTGCCGATCTACCTCGGGCCGATTCTGCTGCTGGTAGGCGCCCCGTGGGTCCTGCAGAAAATGGTGATGATCAGCAAACAGGAGAACATCACCTCCATCGCCGACTTCATCGCCGCGCGCTACGGCAAATCGCAATCGCTGGCGGTGGTCGTGGCGCTGATCTGCCTGGTCGGCGTCTTGCCCTATATCGCCCTGCAACTCAAAGGCATCGTCCTCGGCGTGAACCTGCTGATCGGCGCCGGCGCCGATGCCATGGGCACCCGCGCTCAGGACACGGCGCTGATCGTGTCGCTGGTGCTGGCGTTGTTCACTATCGTCTTCGGCACGCGCAACCTTGATGCCACCGAACACCACCGTGGCATGGTGCTGGCGATCGCTTTCGAATCGCTGGTCAAGCTGTTCGCTTTTCTCGCCGTCGGCGCTTTCGTTACTTACGGCCTGTATGACGGTTTCGACGACCTGTTCAATCAGGCGATGCTCGCCCCGCGCCTTGAAGCCTATTGGAAGGAAACCATCAACTGGCCGTCGATGGTGGTGCAGACCGGGGTGGCGATGATGGCGATCATCTGCCTGCCCCGGCAATTTCACGTCACCGTGGTGGAGAACATCGACCCGCAGGATCTGCGGCTGGCGAAATGGGTGTTCCCCGCCTATCTGGCGTTGGCCGCACTGTTCGTAGTCCCTATCGCTCTCGCCGGTCAGATGCTGCTGCCCAGCCACGTGCTGCCCGACTCCTTCGTGATCAGCCTGCCGCTGGCCCAGGCGCATCCGGCGCTGGCCATGCTGGCATTCATCGGCGGCGCCTCGGCAGCGACCGGCATGGTGATTGTCGCCAGCGTCGCGCTGTCGACCATGGTCTCCAACGACATGCTGTTGCCGTGGCTGTTGCGCCGCAACAACGCCGAGCGCCCGTTCGAAGTGTTCCGCCAGTGGATGCTCTCGGTGCGCCGGGTCAGCATCGTGGTGATTCTGCTGCTGGCCTACGTCAGCTATCGCTTGCTCGGCTCGACCGCGAGCCTGGCGACCATCGGCCAGATCGCCTTCGCGGCGGTAACGCAACTGGCGCCAGCGATGCTCGGCGCGTTGTACTGGAAACAGGCCAACCGCCGTGGCGTGTTTGCCGGTCTCGCCACCGGCACTTTCCTGTGGTTCTACACGCTGGTGCTGCCGATTGCCGCGCACAGTCTCGGCTGGTCGCTGGCGAGCTTCCCCGGCTTGGCGTGGCTGCACAGCAATCCGCTGAACCTGCCGATCACGCCGCTGACCCAAGGCGTGGTGCTGTCGCTGGCGGGTAACTTCACCCTGTTTGCCTGGGTCTCGGTGCTGTCGCGCACGCGGGTTTCGGAGCACTGGCAGGCCGGGCGTTTCATCGGCCAGGAAATCAGCGCGCGGCCCAATGGTCGCTCGATGCTGGCGGTGCAGATCGACGATCTGCTGCAATTGGCGGCGCGTTTTGTCGGCGAAGAACGGGCGCGACAGAGCTTCATTCGTTTCGCCTACCGCCAGGGCAAGGGCTTCAACCCCAACCAGAACGCCGACAGCGAATGGATTGCTCACACCGAACGCTTGCTCGCCGGTGTCCTCGGCGCCTCTTCAACGCGCGCCGTCGTAAAAGCCGCCATCGAAGGTCGGGAAATGCAGCTGGAGGACGTAGTCCGCATCGCCGACGAAGCCTCGGAGGTGCTGCAGTTCAACCGTGCGCTGCTGCAAGGCGCGATCGAGAACATCACGCAAGGCATCAGCGTGGTCGACCAATCGCTGAAACTGGTGGCGTGGAACCGGCGTTATCTGGAACTGTTCAACTACCCCGACGGTTTGATCAGCGTTGGCCGGCCGATTGCCGACATCATTCGCTACAACGCCGAACGTGGCCTATGCGGCCCCGGCGAGGCCGAAGTGCACGTTGCGCGCCGCTTGCACTGGATGCGCCAGGGCCGCGCGCACACCTCCGAACGGCTGTTCCCCAATGGCCGGGTGATCGAGCTGATCGGCAACCCGATGCCCGGCGGCGGTTTCGTCATGAGTTTCACCGACATTACCGCGTTCCGCGAGGCCGAACAGGCGCTCACCGAGGCCAACGAAGGTCTCGAACAACGGGTCAGCGAGCGCACCCAGGAACTCTCGCAACTCAACGTCGCACTCACCGAAGCCAAGGGCACCGCCGAGGCGGCGAACCAGTCGAAAACCCGCTTTCTTGCCGCCGTCAGCCATGACTTGATGCAGCCGCTGAACGCCGCACGGCTGTTCTCCGCCGCCCTCTCCCATCAAAACGAAGGCTTGAGCGCCGAGGCGCAACAACTGGTGCAACACCTCGACAGCTCGCTGCGTTCAGCCGAAGACCTGATCAGCGATCTGCTGGATATCTCGCGTCTGGAAAACGGCAAGATCAACCCGGATCGCAAGCCCTTCGCGGTCAATGAACTGTTCGACACCCTCGGTGCGGAATTCAAAGCGCTTGCCCAGGAGCAGAAGCTGACGTTCCGGGTGCGCGGCAGTCAATTGCGCATCGACAGCGACATCAAGCTGCTGCGGCGGATTCTGCAGAACTTCCTCACCAACGCTTTCCGCTACGCCAAGGGCCCGGTGCTGCTGGGCGTGCGCCGGCGTGACGGCGAGCTGTGTCTGGAGGTCTGGGATCGCGGGCCGGGCATTCCGGAAGACAAGCAGCAGGTGATCTTCGAAGAATTCAAGCGCCTCGACAGCCACCAGACCCGCGCGGAGAAAGGCCTGGGCCTGGGTCTGGCAATCGCCGACGGCTTGTGCCGGGTGCTCGGGCATACCTTGCGCGTTCGTTCGTGGCCGGGCCGTGGCAGCGTATTCAGCGTGACGGTGCCGCTGGCGCGCACACAAACGCCTCCCGCGAACGCAGCCGTGGAACTGAACGGTAAATTGCTTAGCGGCGCGCAGGTGCTGTGCATCGATAACGAAGACAGCATTTTGATTGGCATGAACAGCCTGCTCAGCCGCTGGGGCTGCCAGGTGTGGACGGCACGCAATCGCGACGAATGCGCCGCGATATTGAATGAGGGCGTACGGCCGCAACTCGCCCTGGTCGACTATCACCTCGATCACGGCGACACCGGCACGGAGTTGATGGCCTGGTTGCGTACGCGTCTGGGTGAACCGGTGCCCGGCGTAGTAATCAGCGCGGATGGGCGCCCGGAGACGGTGGCGCAGGTGCACGCGGCGGGACTGGATTATCTGGCCAAACCGGTGAAGCCCGCGGCGTTGCGGGCCCTGTTGAGTCGTTATCTGCCGCTGTAGCCGGTGATTTCGCCGACGCCTTCGCGAGCAGGCTCGCTCCCACAGAAAAGCAAAGTCAAAAGCACAGATCGCAGCCTTCGGCGGCTCCTACACAATGAGCGTTAGCTCGAGTGCTTTTGATCTTGATCGACGGGCGACGTCGGAAGGCTGAGCAGAGGGATTGATCCGGGAGTGGGAGCGCAGCGACCGTTTGGCGCAGCCAAATACAGCGAGTGTAGGTGCAGCGAAGCAAACCGGAGCCGCTGCGCCCGGATCAGTCCCGGAGCGAAGGAACCCGAGCCTGCGAGGGCCGAACGCAGGAGCAAGCCTTTTTGGGTACTTTTTTCTGGGCCGGCATTCCGGGCGTCTGGAAAAAGTGCCTCGCCGTAAGGGCGAAACCGCCAGCCGCCATCACCGCAGCAACGGATATGTACTCACAATCAGCCAAAAAAACGACGCCTACTCAGGCAACTCAACCAACCCATCAACATCAGTCATCGCCCGCTCCAGCAAATCCGCCGGCAAACTCTTGCTCGCCCGCGCACCGAGCAACTTCAACTGCTCACTGCGACTGACCAGATTGCCGCGCCCTTCTGTCAGCTTGTTACGCGCCGAGCTGTAGGCCTTGTCCAGTTGCTGCAGACGATTGCCGACTTCATCCAGATCCTGAATAAACAACACGAACTTGTCATACAGCCACCCCGCGCGCTCGGCGATTTCCCGGGCGTTCTGGCTCTGGCGTTCCTGCTTCCACAGACTGTCGATCACCCGCAGCGTAGCCAACAGCGTGGTCGGGCTGACAATCACGATATTGCGGTCAAAGGCTTCCTGAAACAGCGAAGGCTCAGCCTGTAACGCAGCGGAAAACGCCGCTTCGATCGGCACGAACAGCAAAACGAAATCGAGGCTGTGCAAGCCTTCCAGGCGCTTGTAGTCCTTGCCGGCCAGGCCTTTGACGTGATTGCGCAGCGACAGCACGTGCTGCTTGATCGCGATCTGCCCCAACGTGTCATCGTCGGCCGCCACATATTGTTGATAGGCCGTGAGACTGACTTTCGAGTCGACCACGACTTGCTTGTCACCGGGCAGGTAAATGATCACATCGGGCTGGAAGCGCTCGCCGTCCGGGCCTTTGAGATTGACCTGGGTCTGGTACTCGCGGCCCTTTTCCAGACCTGCGTGTTCCAGAACGCGCTCGAGAATCAGCTCGCCCCAATTGCCCTGGGTTTTCTGGCCCTTGAGGGCGCGGGTCAGGTTGGTCGCTTCGTCGCTCAGACGCAGATTCAACGCCTGCAAACGCTCCAGTTCCTTGGCCAGCGAGAAACGCTCGCGGGCTTCGGCCTGATAGCTCTCTTCCACGCGTTTTTCGAAGGACTGGATGCGCTCTTTCAACGGGTCGAGCAACTGGCCGAGGCGTTGCTGGCTGGTCTCGGCAAAGCGCTGTTCACGCTCATCGAAGATCTTGCCGGCCAGCTCGGCGAATTGCGCACGCAATTCATCCCGCGAGCCTTGCAGGTCGTCGAGGCGTTGTTGATGGCTTTCCTGTTGCTCGCGCAACTCGGCACTCAACGAGGCGGCCTGGGCGTCGAGACGGCGCAATTCGGCGTCCTTGTTGGCGCGTTCGAGGTTCCAGGCATGGGACGCATCGCGGGCGTCGTCGCGCTCGATCTGCAACAACTCGACTTCGCGGCGCAGCGCGGCGAGGTCTGCCTGTTTGGCGGCGTTGGCCTGGCCAAGGTCGGCGATCTCATCGCGGCTGGCTTCAAGCTGCGCGTTGAGGCCGTCCTGAGCCATTTGCGCCATGGCCAGGCGCTCTTCGAGCAAGGCCAGATCGGCCTGGGCGCCGCTGGCCCGGCGCTGCAGTTGCCAGGCCAGCGCCAGCAGCGGCAACCCTGCTGCTGCCAGACCAAGCAATAAGCTGGTCAAGTCCATAGCCATAGCGACTCCTGCCAATCGGATAAAGCCTGAAGGTTAACCAAGGTGTCAGAGCTTGGACAGCTCAGTCTTCGATCAGACCGAGTTCCTGCTGCGCGCGCCGGTCACCGGCACGGGCGGCCTGACGCAGCAGCTCCTGACCGATACGCCGGTCACGCGCGTTGCCGCATTCACGGCAGATCAGTTGGCCAAGACGGCTTTGCGCGGCGACCACGCCTTCACGGGCCGGTTGCTTGAGCAGACGGCCGGCGAGATGCTTGGCGCTGGGGCTATCGCTCAGGCGCGGCGCATCGAGCAACCATTCAGCCACGCGTACGGAGAAGCGCTTGGGCGGGGTAACAGGATTCGGGTTTGAGGTAACAGAGTCTGATACTGAGCGAAACTTCATAAAGCACTGCGGGACAGATCGGAAGGCGCGCCACTTTACTCTCTTTTTCTTACAGGTAAAGTCGAAAAAAACCCGGCACGCCCGTCCTAGAGCAAGCGCTAGGGACAATCCACAGAAGCTGTGGATAAGTCAGTGGACAACCCCTCTGTGATCCTCGCAAAGCCTTGTGGAATGGGGCTCGCAGTCAAACTGACGATTTTTTCACCAACAAAAAAAGGCGATATTTTTCATTGACTTAAACTTTTGATACAGGCAGCGGCTGGAGTCAGGATTGATGTGACAGTGACGTTACGGTCTGTGCAACTAATGTGCACAAGTACCTGTGAGACGGTTATATGCGTGCGCTTTTTCGGGTCGTTTTATGCAGCGGAAGAAGCCAAGCGTCTTTGCGAGAAAGTCCGCGCTCCGACGGATGGTCACGCGCAGCCACGTCCCTTCAGGCTTTTTTTCATTGCGGGGTTTGCTTCGTCTCGATGGATCCGTTACTATCCGCGGCGTTAGTACCAAGCTGAAAGTCAATTCCGGTCGAACATCTCCCACGGTCAATCTTCCAACAGGAAGAAGTATCCGAAAAAAGCGGGACCGACCCCTCGATGGTTTCCAGGTAAATCTTGCGACGACGCTGCCTTTGAATGAAAGCAAAGGGCGTTGCGAAGAACACTTACTCTGACCGAACCAACCTGCAAATTGATCAGGATCTTCACCCCGGGCCCAGAACCTTTGCCCTCGCTGTGATGCCTGTCCTCCTAAGTACCTACCTGCCAGCCCAAGCGCGCTCATTTATCAGCGCTTCAAACTGGCTGCTTTGTTCCAGTCGGGTTCTTCGTTCGATCAATGGTGATCAACGTTACTGGAACGTTTTAACGTTGCACGGTTCTTATCCGTGTCATTTGTAGGAACACCTAATAACTATGTCTACTCAAATCCAGACTCAGGATGCCATTCGCACCCTAACCAACGCTTTTGCTCCAATGAACTGCCTGATCATGGCCGCTCGCAAAGGCTGCTTCAGCTTCACCGTGGTCAATGAACACGGCATCGCTCGTCACAGCGAGCGTTTGTACCCCGATCAATACTCCAGCGCCGAACCGCTGCAGGCCGTGATCGAGCGTACGCGTCAGGCACTGGTTGCCTGAAAGCCGACCAGGCTGCAAAAGCAAAGCCCTGCTGAAAAGCGGGGCTTTTTATTGCCTGATATTTCACTGTTAGCGCTGCTCTGCTAAGCATGTTCCGATCTAACGCTCGGGATGCGATGGCGGAAATATTTTAAAAACAGGCCTTTACACGCTGAATATGACACTACACTTCAACTCAAGCGGCGTGACCCGCTTGCGGCGAGCCTGAGTCGATCCACTGCTGCCAAAGCCCCCTTCAGGACTCGCCCTCCACAACAGGAAACGAGGGTGTTATGGGTATCGCTGCCAGCGAACTGTGCCGCTATGTGATCCGTCCCACATTGATCTATCTGGGACGCCACTGCGCAACCGCCGAATCCCTGCTGCTGGGCATCGCCGCCAGCCAGTCCGCCCTCGGGTCTGCCCTGCATGACCGCCGTGGCCACGGCCTCTACCGGATCGCCGAGCATCGACATCAGGCGCTATGGGACGATTATCTGGCGCTCGATCCGGAGCGCGCCAGCCTGGTGCGCGGCCTCGCCAGCCAGCACGCATTTCTCAGCGGCCCGCACCTGGAACTGACCGTCAACCTGCGTTACGCCACTGCCATTGCCTGGCTGCTGGTAGAAGAACAGAACCCCACCCTCCCCTCTCCGACCGACCTGCTCGGCATGGCGCGCATCTGGCGCCAGACCTTTCAACCGCAAGGTCGTCTGCGTGACTTCACCTATGCCTGGCAAACCTGTGTTTCACCGCTGAATCAGGTCGCTTGCTGACCGTGCGGTTCCACAAGTTCTCGCAACAGGCCGCCATTCTGGTCGGATTGTCCTACAAAACCGCTCTAACTCAAGGCATACGGGCTATAGCGCTGGGACGAAAATGTTGGTAATTTTCGCCCCGGTGATCACCAGGAGTTCTAATAATGAAAAAAGTCATGCTCAAAACCACCCTTAGCCTCGCCGTTACCCTTGCCTCCACGCAGATCTTCGCGGCAGGTTTTGCCCTCAACGAACAAAGCATCAGTGGGATGGGGACTGGTTTTGCCGGGCGATCTTCTTCTGCCGACGACGCAAGCACTGTTTATGGCAACCCGGCCGGCATGGCGCGCATCAAGCGCGAACAAGTCACCGGCGGCGTCGCCGTTGTCGATGCACACACCGATATCAGCAACGCCAGCTCCAGCCCGAACGGCGGCAGCAACAAAGGCGACATGGTGCCCTTCACCGCCGTACCTATGGGCTTCTATGTAAAACCGATCGATGACCATTGGGCCTTTGGTTTGGGTGTCTATGTGCCGTTCGGCCTGATCACAGATTACGAAAAAGGCTTCGCCGGCCGTTACTTCGGCAGCAAGTCCGAAGTACAGGTAATCACCTTCCAGCCAACCGTCAGCTACGCCTTCAACGACAAGGTATCGATCGGTTTCGGCCCGACGATCAACCGCATCGACGGCTCGCTGGAATCCAACCTCTCGATCACCCAGGCACTGCCGGACGGCAAGGTCAAGATCAAGGGGGACGACACCGCGCTGGGCTACAACGTCGGCTTGCTGGTCCAGGCCACCGACACCACCCGCCTGGGCCTGACCTATCACTCCAAGGTCGACTACAAACTCGAAGGCAACACCAAGGTCAACTACGGCGCACTGGCGCTCGTGGGCGTAGGCGCCAATCAGAAGTACGACGCTTCGCTGAAGATCACCACGCCGGAATCCGTAGACTTCTCGGTCACCCAGGCGATCAACGATCGCTGGAACGTCTACGCCGGTACCACCTGGACTCGCTGGAGCCAGCTGGACAAGATCACCGTGAAGAACTCCGGCGTGCAGCCTCTGCTGGCCGGTCAGTTCGGTTCGATCAACGAAGACCAGAACTGGCATGACTCCTGGGCCTACGCCGTGGGTACCTCGTACCAGTTGAACAAGGAATGGGTACTGCGTACCGGTCTGACCTTTGACCAGTCGCCGACTAACAACGAAGACCGCTCGCCACGCATCCCGACTGGCGACCGCACCATCTTCAGTATCGGTGCCGGCTGGAGCCCGACCGACGACCTGACCATCGACGTCGCGTACTCGTACCTGAAAGAAGAGTCGGTCAAGATCCGCAACGAAAACGCGCGTGGCCAGAGCTACGATGCCAAGTATGAAAACTCGGCAAACGGCTTCGGTGTCGGCGCGACTTACCGCTTCTGATGCACCGTGGCGAGGCGCAATCCTCGCCCACGAAAAAGCCCCGCTCTCTTTGCAGAGGCGGGGCTTTTTCATGTCTGGACATCGAACAAACCGGTGGGAGGTGACGAGTGCAAGGCTTCAGGGCTTTAGCGGTTTGGAGGCAATGGCCTTTTCGATCGCTGCAATAAATTCGGGATCATCCGGTTTGGTCAAACTGGAAAAACTCGCCACAACCTTGCCCTGCCGATCGACTACGTACTTATAGAAATTCCACTTCGGCGCATTGCTCTGCGCCGCCAGCACCTGGAACAGATGCGTGGCGTCATCACCGCGAACCTTCTGCGGTTCGGTCATGTTGAACGTCACGCCATAGTTGGCGTAGCAGACCTTGGCGGTTTCCGCGCTGTCCCTGGATTCTTGCTTGAAGTCGTTCGACGGCACGCCAAGCATCTCCAGCCCTTGCGCCTTGTAGCGCTTGTTGAGCGCTTCAAGTCCTTCGAACTGCGGAGCGAAACCGCAGAAGCTGGCAGTATTGACCACCACCAGCGGCTTGTCGGCGTACTGCTTGCACAGATCGATGGATTCCTTGGCGCGCAACTTCGGCAGCGAGCCTTGCAACAGGTCAGGACAATCGGCGGCCTGGGCCAGGCCAGTCAACGCCATCAGCAACGCGGGAACAGCACACCAGCGCATCAACATGTCGAACTTCCTTGGGCAGTCATCAGGGTTCGACGTTACTCGCCACGCTGCCATCTAGCAAATGCTCATGCCCAACTGCATCAGCGCCAGACCGCCGCGCTGCCAGCCCCACCACACCAGCGCCAACAGCGCCGCAGTCAGTGCGCTGACGACCAGGCGCGTGCAGATTCGGCTCATGCCGCGCTCGCAGCGGCTTGCAGGCGTGCCACCGGACGCTCGCGCACCGGCCAGTTAAGCGCCGCCGCCAACAGGCTCAAGAGAATCGCCACTTGCCAGATCAAGTCATAACTCCCGGTTCGGTCGTACACCACCCCGCCCAGCCAGCCGCCAAGAAACGAGCCGAGTTGATGGAACAGAAAGACGATGCCACCGAGCATGGACAAATTGCGCACGCCGAACAAGGTCGCCACCGTGCCGTTGGTCAACGGCACCGTCGACAGCCACAGAAAGCCCATGGCCATGCCGAACAGATAGGCCGATGTGGTCGTCACCGGCAGCCACAGGAACAGCACGATCACCACCGCGCGCAGCAGATACAGCGCAGTCAACAGACGCGGTTTGGACATGCGCCCACCGAGCCAGCCGGCGGTGTAGGTCCCGAAAATATTGAACAGTCCGATCAACGCCAACACCGTAGTGCCGACGCTCGCGGGCAGGTGCTGATCGACCAGATACGCCGGCAAGTGCACGCCGATGAACACCACCTGGAAGCCGCAGACGAAAAAGCCGAACGCCAGCAGCCAGAACCCTGAATGTGAGCAGGCTTCGCGCAGTGCTTCGCCAAGGGATTGCTCGTGGCCAAGTAGCGGCAATGGCTTGTCCTTGAGCATGCTCACCAGCGGCACGATCATCGCCACCAGCAAGCCCAGCACCAGCAGCGCAGCCGACCAGCCGAGCCAGCCAATCAACCCGAGGGTGCCCGGCAACATTGCAAACTGGCCGAACGAACCGGCGGCGCTGGCAATGCCCATGCCCATGCTGCGTTTGTCGGCCGGTACGGCGCGACCGACCACGCCGAGGATCACCGAGAACGAGGTGCCGGACAAACCGATACCGATCAACAGACCAGCGCTCAGTGACAGGGTCACCGGCGAATCGGACAAGCCCATGCACACCAGACCCAACGCGTAGAGCACACCGCCGACCAGCACCACTTTCGCCGCGCCGAAGCGGTCGGCCAGCGCGCCGGTGAACGGTTGCGCCAGGCCCCAGATCAGGTTCTGCAGGGCGATGGCGAAGGCAAACACCTCGCGCCCCCAGCCGAATTGCGCGCTCATCGGCGACAGGAACAGGCCAAACCCGTGGCGCACGCCCAACGACAACGCCAGGATCAGCGCACTCCCCAGCAACACCCAACCGCACGTACGCCACATTGTTGTCATTGTTATTCTCCAGTCGCGGGTATATACCCGCTTGAGCTCGAAGAAACGGCCGTCAGGCCAGCTCGTCGAGCAATTTGAGCAAGGTTTCGCGCTTCTCGGCACCGAGACGGTCGATCAGCCGCTGTTGCGCCGCTTCCCACGCTGGCAAGGCCGCTGCCAGGCGTTGCACACCGGTTTCGGTGAGGCGCACGATGCGGTTGCGCATGTCCTCGCCCTCCGCCAGCGTCACCAGACCCTCGCCCTCAAGCACACGCAAATTGCGCCCGAGGGTGCTGCGATCCAGGCCCATGGCTTCGGCCAGTTCGGAGATGCTCGGTTGCTCCAGTCGCTGCAGATTGCACAGCAGAGAATACTGGGCAACGTTGATCCCGAAGCCGTCGAGAGCGCCGTCGTAATGCCTGCTGACGCCACGCGCGGCGCGACGCAGGTTGGTGCACAAACACTGAGAAGGAAGCATGATGCGTGTATATACCCGCGAGTGTGTTAAATCAAGTTACAGATGTATTGGCCATAACATTTTTGCTGTTTGAAAAATCGCTATCGCGAGCAGGCTCACTCCTACAGGGGGTACGCATTTCAACTGTAGGAGTGAGCCTGCTCGCGAAGGGGCCGGCATCATCAACGCAAATCCTTCAGACCAACGCGAGGCCAACCAACACCGCCATCTCCAGCAATTCCAGCATCGCCCCCGCCGTATCGCCGGTGGTTCCGCCCAACCGCCGCATCATCACCCGCCGCAGCCAGACAAACACTCCCAGCGAAATCAGCACCGCACCAAACCCGGCGATCAACACGCAGCCCAGCGCACTCAGCCCCAACACCCACCCACCCGCTTTACGGGGCAGATGATCGGCCAGCGCTTGGCCCAACCCACCCTTACGCACATACGGCGTGGTCAGAAACAACCCCAGCAACGCTGCCCGCCCGAGCACCGGAACGATGATCAGCGCCATACCCTGCCCTTGTTCGATCAACGCCAACAGCGCAGCGAATTTCAGCAGCAGCACCAACACCAGCGTGACCACCGCAATCGGCCCGCTACGTGGATCTTTCATGATCGTCAGCGTACGCTCGCGATCGCCGAAGCCGCCGAGCCAGGCATCAGCGCTGTCGGCCAGGCCATCGAGATGCAGCGCGCCGCTGAGCAGCACCCACACGGTCAACAACAGCGCCGCATGCAGCAACACTGGTGTGCCGCCAAGCAGTAGATTCGAAGCGTAGAGGATCAACCCGAACAGCAATCCCACCAGCGGGTAAAACAGCAGCGAACGGCCGAGCTGTTGCGGCTCGGGCATGCCCGGCAAACGAATCGGCAGGCTGCTGAGAAACTGCAAGGCAATCCACAGCGCCAGCATCTTAGTGACCTTCCTTGAGCGCGCCGTCAGCCTCGACCGTCAGCGCAAACAGCGCGCCGTGACCGACTTCGACGTTGAGCAATTGTTCACGGGGCAAACCTCGCGCCTGGGCCAGCAACAAGCGCATCACGCCGCCGTGGCTGACCAGCAGAATCCGTTCACCGGCGTAGGCGGCATGCAGGCGCGCGACTGCCGCCAGCACCCGCGCAGAAAATTCGCTGACCGGCTCACCCTGCGGTGGCGTAAATGCATACGGATCCGCCCAGAACAGCCCCAACGCCTCGGCATCCGTCTCCATCAACGCCGCCGCGCTCTGCCCTTCCCATGCGCCGAAATGCAATTCCTGCAGATCCTTGTCCAAATGCACGGACAGGTTCAATTGCTCGCCGAGCTCGGCGGCGAAGCGCGCGCAACGCTGCAATGGCGAGCTGACAATGCGATTCCAAGGCCCGCCTTCGACCACCGCCGCACGCATCTGCACCCAGCCGTTTTCGGTCAGTGCGTCGTCGAGGCTGCCGCGCAAGCCACCACCCAGTTCCGTCTCGCCGTGGCGCAGCAGGTCGAGGCGCAGGCTCATGCCGGGCGATCCGCCACGGCCGCTTCGGCGAACGTCGCCATTTGCCCGTGCAGGTCACAGGCCAGACGCAACAATGGCACCGCCAACGCCGCGCCGCTGCCCTCGCCCAGGCGCAGGCCGAGTTCCAGCAATGGCTCGGCGCTCAGGGTTTCCAGCACATGGCGATGGCCCGGCTCGGCGCCGCGATGGCCGAACAACAGCCACTCGCGACACGCCGGATTCAAGCGCACCGCGACCAGCGCCGCGACCGTGCAGATAAAACCGTCGACCAGCACCGCGATGCCTTCCTGCGCGCAGGCCAGATAAGCGCCGACCAACGCGGCAATCTCGAAACCGCCGAGATTGAACAGCGTCTGCAAGGCATCGCCGCGCTGCGCGGCATGCAGCGCCAGCGCACGTTCGATAACTTTCGCCTTGTGGCTGACGCCAGCGGCATTCAGCCCGGTGCCGGGTCCGGTCAGGTGCGCCACCGGGCAGTCGAGCAAGGCGCAGGCCAGCGCACTCGCCGCCGAGGTGTTGCCGATGCCCATTTCGCCGCCGATGAATAAGCGCGCCCCGGCGGCTTTCGCGCGCAACACGCTGTCGCGACCGGCCTGCAAGGCCAGTTCGCCCTGAACCTGAGTCATTGCCGCGCCCGCCACGAAATTCGCCGTGCCCGGGCCAATGTTCACATGGCGCACGCCGGGCAGATTCAGCGTCGGATTCACTGTGCCCAGATCGATCACTTCCAGTTGCGCGCCGAGCTGACGCGCCAGCACGCTGATCGCCGCGCCACCGCTGACGAAATTCAGCAGCATCTGCCCGGTGACTTCCTGCGGATAAGCCGAAACGCCCTCCGCCACCACACCATGATCGCCAGCGAAAATCGCGATCCAGATCTGATCGAGCGTCGGCTTGAGCTGACCTTGCAGACCGGCCAGTTGCACCGCCACCGATTCAAGACGCCCGAGCGAACCGGCCGGTTTGGTCAATTGCTGCTGGCGCTCGGTCGCTTGCGCAACGATGTGGGCATTCACGGCTTGGCACGGGTTCAGCCACCAGGTCGGGCTCATAATGCAGGTCCTTTTAAAGTCAGGGGCAGGCCGGCGACGGTCAGCACTACTCGCTGACAGCGCTCGGCCAGAGCTTGATGCAGCCAACCGGCTTCATCGACGTAGCGGCGAGTCAATTCGCCCAGCGGCACGACACCCATTCCGGTCTCGTTGCTGACAAAAATGATTTCACCCGGCAGCGCGGCCAGGCAGTCAAGCAGGGCTTCACGCTCGGCGGCGAGACGCTCGGCGTCGTCGAGCATCAGCAGATTGGTCAGCCACAGGGTCAGGCAATCAACCAGCAGGCAGCGCTCGGCGTCGGCGGATTCGCGCAGCACGCGGGCCAGTTCCAGCGGTTCCTCGATCAACGCCCATTCGGCGGGTCGGCGCGCGCGGTGATGGGCGACGCGCTGGTTCATCTCGCCGTCGAGCGGCTGGCTGGTGGCGATGTAGGTCACGGCGAGATGGCTGTCGCTGGCGAGTTTTTCCGCCAGACGACTTTTGCCGGAGCGAGCGCCGCCGAGGATCAGTTGGAGCATGGGAACATCCTGAAAATTATGTATTGAGGCGACCGGCGCTATCGCGAGCAGGCTCACTCCTACAGGGGACCGCATTTCAAATGCAGGAGCGAGCCTGCTCGCGAAGAGGCCAGCCCGGACAACTCAAATCCCACAGAGCTGACGCAACAAATCGGTATCCAGATGATTCTCCACCAGATCCGCTAATCGTTCGATATCGCGCTCGCGCAAGCCGTGGTAATCGACCTCTTGCACATCACTCAACCCGGCCCAGCGCAACAACGCCGCGCTCGCCTCGGGGGATTCGAACAAGCCATGCAGATAGGTGCCGAACACCTGGCCATCGGCACTTTGCGCACCATCGCAACGACCGTCGCCCAAATGTACCGCCGGGTTCTCCAGCGCCGGCCCGGTGGTCACGCCAGCATGAATTTCATAACCGCTGACTTCAGCGTTTTCCAGCGCCAGCCGGCCATGCACATTGCGCAGTTGTTTCTCGGCTTCAAGCTGCGTTTCAAACGCCAGCAGACCCAGACCCGCGCTGGAGCCGGCAATACCTTCAAGGCCGAGCGGGTCGTGCACCTGCTCACCGAGCATCTGCAGACCGCCGCAAATCCCCAGCACCTTGCCGCCGTAGCGCAGATGCCGATTGATCGCTGCGTCCCAGCCGTTGGCGCGCAGATAAGCCAGATCACTGCGCACGCTTTTCGAGCCCGGCAGGATGATCAGATCGGCAGGTGGAATCGCCTGCCCCGGGCCGACGAATTGCAGATCGACCTGCGGATGCAGACGCAGCGGGTCGAAGTCGGTGTGATTGCTGATGCGCGGCAGCACCGGCACCACGACTTTCAAGACCTGCTCGGCCTTGTCGGTCTGGCGTTGGTCGATGCCGTCCTCGGCTTCAAGGTGCAGGTCCATCACGTAGGGCAGGACGCCGACCACCGGTTTACCGGTGCGCTGTTCGAGCCAGTCGAGGCCCGGTTGCAACAAGGCGATATCGCCGCGAAAGCGGTTGATGATGAAGCCTTTGACCCGCGCCTGTTCGCTTGGCGACAGCAACTCCAGCGTGCCGACCAGATGCGCAAACACGCCACCGCGATTGATGTCGGCGATCAGCAGCACCGGGCAATCCACCGCTTCGGCAAAGCCCATGTTGGCAATATCGCCGGCGCGCAGGTTGATCTCTGCTGGCGAACCGGCGCCTTCGACCATCACCAGCGGATACGTCGCGCTGAGCCGCGCGTGGGAAGCGAGCACCGCTTGCATCGCGATGGCTTTGTAATCGTGATAGGCAACGGCGTTCATCGTCGTCACGGCGCGGCCATGAATGATCACTTGTGCGCCGGTGTCGCTGTTGGGCTTGAGCAGTACCGGATTCATGTCAGTGTGCGGCTGAAGATGCGCCGCTTGCGCTTGCACCGCCTGCGCCCGGCCGATCTCGCCGCCGTCAGCCGTCACCGCGCTGTTGAGCGCCATGTTCTGCGGCTTGAACGGCACCACCGCCACGCCCTGGCGAGTGGCCCACCGACACAGCGCCGTCACCAGGGTGCTTTTACCGGCGTCGGAGGTGGTGCCTTGCACCATCAGAGTGGTCATGGTTTTTCCTTGGCGAAAGCTTGCAAAGCCTGTTCGAGGCGCAGTTCTTGCGCGGCATCGGCAGGCAGGCCGAAGCGCACACTGCTGTTGTGCGTGAAGAGCCGCAGGAGGATGCCGCGCCGGGCGAGGAATTCGTGCAGCGCTTCCGCCTGCTCGGTGATCAGCCACTGAAACAGCGCGCAGCCACCCTGCGGCGCGAAGCCACAACGGGTCAGCAACGCCGCCAAACGCTCGCTCGCTTGGTCACTGCGAATCCGCTGACGGGTGTGGCCCTCGGTGTCTTGCAGGCACGCCGTGCCGAGCACCCGCGTCGGCCCGCTCACCGCCCACGGCCCGACCTGTTCGGCGAGCAGTTTGAGCAACTTGCGCTCGGCCAGAACGAAACCGAGGCGCACCCCGGCCAGACCGAAAAACTTGCCGAACGAACGCAACACCACCAGCCCGACCTGATGCGCATAGGGCGCCAGGCTCAGTTGCGGGGTGTTGTCCATGAATGCTTCATCGACTACCAGCCAGCCGCCGCGTTGCGCCAGCCGCGCATGCCAGTCGAGCAGGCGCGCCGGGGTCAGGCTCAGGCCGGTCGGATTGTTCGGGTTGACCACCACCAGCACGTCGAGGCTGTCGAGAAAGAACTCGACTTCCTGCTCCAGCACTTCACGGACGATATAACCGCTGCGCCGCCACGCTTCGGCATGCTCGGCATAGCACGGCGACAACACGCCGACCTTGCCGGCCCGGCGCAGACGCGGCAGCAACTGGATGGCCATTTGCGAACCAGCGACCGGCAACACCTGCGCGGCGCCGTAGTAATCGCAGGCTGCCTGTTCCAGGCCGTCGTCGGTTTCCGGCAGGCGGGCCCAGGCGCGCAGCGGGATCTCCGGGATCGCAAATGGCCACGGCGCGAGGCCGCTGGACAAGTCGAGCCAGTCAGCCTCGGCAATTCCGTAATCGAGTGCAGCCTTGCGCAGCCGTCCACCGTGCTCAAGCATAAAATTCCGCCCCCAGGCAAAGCATCAGCAGCCATAACCATACGCCGCGCTGGACCAATTGCCAGCCACGGTCGATGGAGTCGGCGTCCGCCGGGGCGCCCTCGCCCAGTTGCGGGCGCTCGTGCAGTTCGCCGTGATAAATCGCCGGGCCACCCAGTTCGACGCCCAGCGCACCGGCACCTGCCGCCATCACCGGGCCGGCGTTGGGGCTATCCCACTGCGGCGCCTGGGTGCGCCAGCACTTGAGCGCGAGTCGGGTTTTGCCCAGTAGCGCGTAGGTCAATGCCACCAGACGCGCAGGAATGTAGTTCAACACGTCGTCGATTTTCGCCGCGGCCCAGCCGAAACGCTCGAAGCGTTCGTTGCGATAACCCCACATCGCATCGAGGGTATTGCTCAAGCGATACAGGACCACGCCCGGTGCGCCGGCGACGACAAACCAGAACAGCGCAGCGAACACCGCATCGCTGCCGTTCTCCAGTACCGACTCGGTGGCGGCGCGGGCCACGGCGTTGCTGTCGAGTTCATCGGTCTGGCGGCTGACCAGATAGCCGACGCGCTTGCGCGCCTCGTCCAGATCATCAGCGCGCAACGCCGCCGCGACCGGCGCGACATGCTCGCCGAGGCTGCGCATGCCCAGGGCGCAATACAGCGCGAGAATCTCGACAATCCAGCCCACATAGGGCGCCCAGGAAAATGCGGTGGCGAGCAGAGTCAGCGGCAGTACCGCGAGGACCCACGCGGTCACGCCGTGGCTGCGCCAGCCACGACCGCCGGCGTTGAAGCGTTGCTCTATGCGCCCGGCGAAATTGCCGAACGCCACCAGCGGATGCCAGCGTTTCGGTTCACCGAGCAGCGCATCCAGCGCTACCGCAGCGACACTCAGCAACGCCACACTCATTGACTCACTCCCCAATAATTTTCGTAAAGCAACTCTTTCAGCGGCCGCGCCTGCGCCCAGCCTTCGAGCACCAGCATCGGCGCTGGATAGAATTCCTTTACCGGCCCCAGACACAACACCGCCAGCGGCTTGGCACCGGCCGGCAACTTGAGTAAGTCCGCCAGGGCCTGCGGCTCGAACAGCGAGACCCAGCCCATGCCCAGGCCTTCGGCACGGGACGCCAGCCACAGATTCTGGATCGCGCAGGACAACGAGGCCATGTCCATTTCCGGCAACGTGCGCCGACCGAAGATGTGTTTTTCGCGATCGTCCATCAGTGCCGCGACCAGCACTTCGGCGCAATCGTTGATGCCTTCGACCTTGAGCTGCATGAACTCATCGCTGCGCTCGCCGAGGGCTTCGGCGGTGCGGATGCGTTCTGCTTCCACCAGATCGCGGATCTGCCCGCGCAGAGCGCGATCGCTGATACGGATGAAGCGCCAGGGCTGCATCAGGCCGACGCTTGGGGCTTGGTGGGCGGCTTCCAAGAGTCGACGCAGCAGATCCGGTTCAACGGTGCCGCCGGTGAAGTGGCGCATGTCGCGGCGTTCGGCGATGGCCTTGTAGACCGCAGCGCGTTCGGCTTCGGAGAATATGTTGTCGGTCATGGCCCTTTCGCGAGCAAGCTCGCTCCCACAGGGTTCAGGTGATCCATTGTAGGAGTGAGCCTGCTCGCGATAGCGGTTTCAAAGTTCAGCGCAAACAGCGCTGCGACAGCCACCGGATTCGACGGAAAATAAAAGTGCACATAAGACGCCGTCATCCGCCCCTCACGATAAACCGCCTCGGCCCCGCGCCCGCCATTCGGGCTAAGTCCACGGGCAATCGGCGTCAGCTCGGTTGTGGTCAGCGAATGATGATAGGTATGCCCACGCAAAGAACCTTCCGGCAATTCAACCGCCTGCAACGCCAGCGCCGCGAGACGCTTCTGCATCACCGCATCGCCCTTGAGCAAACCGACCAGTTCAGCGCGGGTGCCTTCCACGTCAGTCAGCGAATCAAGCAGATAAAGCATCCCGCCGCATTCGGCGAGCAACGGTTTGCCCGCCGCATGGTGCGCGCGGATGGCTGCAAGCATTGAGGTGTTTTGCGCCAGCGCGACGTGGTGCAACTCCGGATAACCGCCCGGCAGATACAGGCTGTCTGCGGCGGGCAATTGCGTGTCGCGGATCGGCGAGAAGAACTGCAGCTCGGCACCCATCGCCCGCAGCAGATCGAGGCTGGCACCGTAGGTGAAGGCAAAAGCTTCGTCGCGGGCGACGGCGATGCGCACACCCTTTAATAGAGGCTCGGCAGCGATAACGTCAGGCGCGGCGAATTCCACGGCCGGTGGCAGCGCGACTTCGCAACTGCTGGCCAGTGCATCGGCGGCCGCATCGAGGCGCAGATCCAGATCATTCAATTCGCTGGCCTGGACCAGGCCGAGGTGACGACTTGGCAATTCGATACCGGTCTCGCGGGACAACGCGCCGTACCAGCGCAGACCTTCGGTGAGGCTGCCTTCGAGCAATTGCGCGTGGCGCAAGGTGCCGACGCGGTTGGCCAGCACACCGGCAAAGGGCAAGTCCGGCTGATACTTCGCCAGGCCCAGCGCCAAAGCGCCGAAGGTCTGCGCCATGGCAGTGCCGTCGATCACGCCAAGCACCGGCACGCCGAAGTGCCGCGCCAGATCAGCACTGGACGGCGTGCCATCGAACAGGCCCATCACGCCCTCGATCAGAATCAGATCAGCTTCGGCGGCGGCTTCCCACAACAGCCGGCGACTTTCCTGCTCGCCGACCATCCACATGTCCAATTGATACACCGGGGCACCGCTGGCGCGCTCGAGAATCATCGGGTCGAGAAAGTCCGGGCCGCATTTGAACACGCGCACCTTGCGCCCCTGGTTGCGATGCAAACGGGCGAGCGCGGCGGTGACGGTGGTCTTGCCCTGACCGGAGGCCGGCGCGGCGATGAGCACCGCCGGGCAGTGACGTGGTTGCTTCAAAGTTCGACGCCTTTCTGCGCTTTGATCCCGGCCTGGAAAGCGTGCTTGAGCATGCCCATTTCGGTGACCGTGTCGCCCATCTCGATCATTTCCGGCTTGGCGCCGCGACCGGTGACGACCACGTGTTGCATCGGCGGGCGCGCCTGCAAATCGCTGAGCACCTGATCGAGGTCGAGGTAGCCGTGCTTGAGGGCGATGTTCAACTCGTCGAGCACCACCAGACCGATCGACGGATCACGCAACAATTCGCGGGAGACGTCCCAGGCCGCAGTCGCAGCGGCGATATCGCGCTGGCGATCCTGGGTTTCCCAAGTGAAGCCTTCACCCATGACGTGAAAACGCACCTGCTCGGGGAAGCGGCGGAAGAACAATTCCTCGCCGGTGCTGTTGCGGCCCTTGATGAACTGCACCACGCCGCACTGCATGCCGTGGCCCATGGCACGGGCGAGCATGCCGAACGCCGAACTGCTCTTGCCTTTGCCATTGCCGGTCAGCACCAGCACCAGGCCGCACTCGTCGGGCGAATTGGCGATGCGTTCGTCGATCACGGCTTTCTTGCGCTGCATGCGCGCCAGATGGCGCTCGTCGCGCTCGGGGGAATCAGTCATGGGGGAGCTCTCCGTTGAGGCTGGATAACGGCGGGCAGGCACAAGAATAGACGGCAAAAAGCCTGGCATCGCCCACCGTGATGCCGCTGAGATGGATCAGGCCGGTCTCCGGGCTCATGAGTGGCATTTGCCGGACTGCGCGCCTTCCCGCTTCTGTCGAGGCAGTGGCTCAAGGCGCAGTTTTCACTCATTTACCGTTGCGGGGGCAGCGCCGGGATCGTCGTGGCTTCGCTTGAAGACCACCCTCACCGGCTTCCCTGTTTCACTCTGTCGACACTGGGCCACAGAGCACCTGAAACAAGCGGCGAAGGTTAGAGGGTTGGGGGTGGAGCGTCAATTGAAGAGGCGCTTTGCGCGCGAATAACTGCCGCTGATCCATTGTGCAGAGGCAATCTTGTGCCAGACTGTGACAAGTGATATCAAAGAGCCATGCTTTTCTCGACAATCTCACCACAACAATAAGGATGACGACGATGCAAGGCATGATCATCAGCAACCCGCGCCTGGAATTTCTGCGCCCGGTGCTGGAACGCTGGCTTGACTGTATCGATCGCTACAACAGCGTGCGCGGCGACAATGACGCGCCGTACTGGCACGACGAAAAAGCCAACCTCGGCTTGCTTTCAGCGGCGGCGTGGATGGCTGAAATGGTCACGCTAAACGACACGGCCACGCGTAAACAGAGCGAAGAAGGCGAGCGCAATGCCCGCGCCGATCTGCTGATTGCCGGCAGCGAAGACCGCGCGTACATTCAGGCCACGCAACGCTGGCCACGGGTCAACAACCTCAACCTGACCCAGGCGCTGCTCGACATCACCGTGGATGCCAGGCGCATCAGCTACGCCAGCGACCTGAAGCTCGGCTGCCTCTTCGTCGCCCCGCAAAAAGCCCAGCACAGCGCCGGCCCCGAAGAGCTGCAGGACATGGTCGACGACTTGCAAAAAGAGCACACCTGCGCCGTAGCCTGGTATTTCCCTTACGCCTATCGCAAATTGCACAGCGAAGCGGGCAACTATCATCCAGGCATCGCCGTGCTGTTCAAGGAAGCCCGCGGCTGAGCAGTTGAACCATCGGGCCTGCGCCCTCCTCTATGATTAGGAATGCATTCATAGGGAAGATCAGCAATGCGCAAGGCCCAACTCGCTCTTATCATCGCCGTCGCCGGCGGGCTCGCCGCCTGCGGTGAAACCTCCAGCCTGCAAGTCTCCGATGGCACCGGCCCGTCACCGAAACTGCCCGAACCGAACAAGACGCTGATCCCGACAGTGAACATCGCCCCGGCGGTGGGCTGGCCGGAAGGTGCGAAACCGACCGCAGCGGCCGGCACTCAGGTCGCCGCGTTTGCCGAAGGCCTCGATCACCCGCGCTGGCTGTATGTGCTGCCCAACGGCGATGTGCTGGTGGCGGAAACCAACGCGCCACCCAAACCCGATGACAGCAAAGGCATTCGCGGCTGGGTCATGAAGAAAGTCATGGGCAAGGCCGGCGCTGGCGTGCCGAGCCCGAACCGCATCACCCTGCTGCGTGATGCCGACCACGACGGCGTCGCAGAAACCCGCACGGTGTTTCTGCAAAACCTCAACTCGCCGTTTGGCATGACGCTGGTCGGCAACGACCTGTATGTGGCCGACACCGATCGCCTGCTGCGCTTCAACTACGAGCCGGGCGCCACCGAGATCAAAACCCAACCGATCAAAGTCGTCGACCTGCCGGGTGGCACGCTGAATCACCACTGGACCAAAAACGTTATTGCGAGCAAGGACGGCAACAAGTTGTACGTCACGGTCGGCTCAAACAGTAACGTCGGCGAAAACGGTCTGGATCAGGAAGAAGGCCGCGCGGCGATCTGGGAAGTCGATCGCGCAACCGGCAATCACCGGATCTTCGCCTCGGGCATCCGCAACCCCAACGGCCTCGCTTGGGAGCCCACCAGCGGCGCGCTGTGGACGGCGGTCAACGAGCGTGACGAAATCGGCAGCGACCTGGTGCCGGACTACATCACCTCGGTCAAGGACGGCGGTTTCTATGGCTGGCCGTTCAGCTATTACGGCCAGCACGTCGATGTGCGGGTCAAACCGCAGAACCTCGATCTGGTGGCCAAGGCCATCGCCCCGGATTACGCCGTCGGCCCGCACACCGCTTCGCTGGGCCTGACCTTCGCCGAAGGCAACAGCCTGCCGGCGCAATTCAAGGAAGGCGCGTTCATTGGCCAGCATGGCTCGTGGAACCGCAAACCGCACAGCGGCTACAAAGTGATTTTCGTGCCGTTCACTGGCGGCAAGCCGACCGGTCAACCGGTGGATGTGCTGACCGGTTTCCTCGACAAGGACGAGAACGCGCTCGGCCGCCCGGTGGGCGTGGTGATCGATCAGCAAGGTGGTTTGCTGGTGGCGGATGATGTGGGCAACAAGGTGTGGCGCGTTTCGGCCAGTAAATAAGCTGACGCCTGACACGAAACAACTGTAGGAGTGAGCCTGCTCGCGATAGCGGTGTAT